>CACDLV010000017.1 GCA_902553675.1 uncultured Pelagibacteraceae bacterium | reverse complement strand
GGTCCCTTCGTCTATCGGTTAGGACACGTGGTTTTCATCCTCGAAAGAGGGGTTCGATTCCCCTAGGGACCGCCATTATGGCTTACTATGTTTATATGCTACTTACAAAAAGAAAAGGTAAAGCTATATCTTACGTTGGATACACATCAAATTTAGAAAAAAGATTAAATAAACATAACAATAATGAAGGAGCGAAATTTACCAAAGGAAGTAGTTGGCAATTAATATATTTTAAAAAATACAAAGATAAAAAAATAGCAATGAGGGATGAATATAAATTAAAAAAAGATTATAAATTAAGAAGTAAATTAAAAACAAATTATATTAATAAGTGAAAAAAGATATATTCATAATTCTTCCATTTAAGGAAAGTTTAAATCCAAATTTGGCAGGAGCAGTTTCTTTATATGTGAAAGATTCTACAAAATATTCTAAATTTAAAAAAAGAATACAAATTATTTCATCAGATGATTTAAAGGGTAGATCAAAAATTTTTAGAAATAAAAATTATATTATTAATTTTTGCAAACGATATAAAAATAATAAAATAAAAATAATTGAAATACATAATAGACCTGAATATCTTAATTATATAAAGAAATTTTTTCCTAATTCTAAAATTAATATTATATTTCATAATGATCCTTTATCAATAAGAGGGTCAATAAAAAAAGATGAAAGAGAAAAAATAATCTCGAATTCTAATAAGGTGATTTTTATAAGTCGCTGGATACAACAAAGATTTTTTTCAGAAATTAAAAACTCAAATTTATCGAATACAGTAATAATTCCACACGGTGTAAATAAAATAAAAAATATAAATCAAAATAAAAAAAGAAAAAATATTTTATTTGTTGCTAAATTAAATGACGCAAAAGGTTATAATATTTTTTGTGACGCTGCAAAAAAATTTAAAAAAACTAATTCATCTTGGAATTTTATTGCAATTGGTAACGAAAGCAGAAAAAAAATTTTTCCTGATCCAAAAGTAGTCAAAGAAATTGGTTATAAAAAAAACACTGAAGTTTTAAATTATTACAAAAAATCAGAAATAGCAGTAGGAAATTCAGTTTGGGATGAACCTTTAGGAAGAATAGCTATTGAAGCTAGTAGCAGAAAATGTTTGCCGATAATTTCAAATAAAGGTGGTTTAGCAGAGTCTAAAAATATAGCCTTAGTCCTTAAAAAAAATGATCCTAATGCTTTATATGAAGTTCTAAAAAAAGTAACAAAAGATAAAAAATACAGAAGATCTAAACAAAATTTATTCTATAAAAATAATAATTTTGATCTGAAGATAATTTCAAATAAATTAGATTTTTTAAGAGACATCTCATTAAATACAGAAGAAAATAATGAACTATATCAGCAAAAAAGAATTTTACATATTGCAAATTTTAATGAAAGTGCTGACGGAAGACTTTACTATTCATTTGCACATAAACTTAATAATGGTTTCATTAAAAATAATTATATAGTTCAAACTATTAGTGATCGTTTTTTTTTAAAACTTAATAGATCTTTTTTACAACCATTTAATCCCACCAATAAATTTAATGAAAAAATATTAAATACACTCAAAAATTTTTCACCTCATGTGTTATTAATTGGTCATGTTTTTAATATAAGTCCATTAGTTTATGATTATTGTAAAAAAAATAATATAAAGATTTTATCCTGGTTTATTGATTCAATATCAAACGAGTTTTTAAATGGAAAAAAACGAAGTTTCTTTTTTAATAATTTAGAATACGTAGATTATTGTTTTTTGACTTCATCTCCAAAACTTTTCAAAAAACATAAATTTTATAAAAAATTAAAATTTATTCCTAATCCAGTTGACGCATCTATTGATAATTTTAGAAACTTTAATGATAGAAATTTAGAATACGATATATTTGTAGCTATAAGTCATGGACAGAATAGGGGAATATTAAAAAAAGGTAAAACTGATGAAAGGGAACAATTTATAAATAAATTAATTCACAATCTCCCTCAAAATAAATTTGCACAATTTGGTGTTAATAATTTTGAGCCTATCTGGGGATCAAACTATTATCATTATCTATCTAAATCTAAAATGGCTTTAAATATTAGTAGAGGCAGTTATCAACAGAAATATTCAAGTGATAGAATTTCTTCATTAATAGGAAATGGATTATTAGTTTTTATAAACAAAAAAACTAATTTTCATAATATTTTATCAAATAAAGAAGTTGTCTATTATTCTAATGATAAAGATCTTATTAAGAAAATAAAATATTACTCCCAACATGATAATGCAAGGAAGAAAATAGCTAAATTAGGTTACATTAAGTATCATAAATATATGAGTAATATTATTATAACAAAATATATAATGTCTTGTATTGGACTCGAACATAGTAAAAAACCTTTTTGGCATTCATATTAAAATTAAATGTTTTCTATTTTAATACCAACTTTTAATAACTTAGAATATTTAAAATTATGCATTAAAAGTCTAAAGAAGAACTCATATTTTAATAATCAAATTATATGTCATGTTAATATTGGAGAGGATGGGACTGTTGATTTTTTAAAAAAAAACAATATTGAGTATTCATATACAGGATATAACTCTGGTATTTGTGAAGGCATTAACAAAGCTTCTAAACTTACAAAGTATGATTATTATTTGTATGCGCATGATGATTTTTATTTTTGTCCAAAATGGGATTACATTTTGTTTAATGAGGTGAAAAGAATAGGTCATAATAATTTTTATTTATCTGGAACAATGATGAATCAAGGACAGATCCAATTTGATTGTGGAAATACACCGTCAGAATTTAATGAAAATAAATTTTTAACAGAATACAAAAATTATAATTTTTATAATTTTCAGGGATCTACATGGGCTCCAACTTTAATTCATAAAGAAATTTGGAATACAGTTAATGGTTTTAGTGAGGAATTTTTTCCAGGTACAGGATCAGATCCAGATTTTAATATGAAATTATGGAATATTGGCGTAAGAATTTTCAAAGGATTAAATGATTGTAAAGTATATCATTTTGGATCAATTGTTTTACGAGATAAAATTAATAGATTAAATAAAAATAATAAATTTGGTAGTAGGGGAGGTAAAATTTTTTTACTGAAATGGGGTATAAGTATTAAATTTTTTAAAAAATTTTATTTAAGATCTAATAGTATTTATAATGGTCCTTTATCTAAACCTAAGATTAGTCTAGATTATTTCCTTAAATTGTTCTTATGTAAAATAAATTATTTTTATTTAAAGTTTTTTTATAAAAAGAAAATTTGAAATTAAGATAAGTAATTATTATGAAAATTTTAATATTAGGTTCTACAGGTGTATTAGGAAATTCTTTAAGTTTATTTTTAAAAAAGAAAAAAATTTTTAAAACTTATTCTATCACAAGAAGGAAAAATAAATCATCAAATTTTTTTTTGAAAGATTTTACTAACTTCAAAAAATTAGAAAAAATTATTTCTAAAATACAACCTAATTTTATTGTAAATTGTCTTGGCGTTACAAAATTCCATGATGATTATAAAAAAACAAAAATTACAAAAATATTGAATTCAAAATTACCACTTTATTTATCTAAATTATGTCTTAAAAAAAAAATTTATTTTATACATATTAGTACGGATTGTGTTTTTTTAGGAACCAAAGGTAATTATTTAGATAATTCAAACAAAGACTCTAAAGATTTATACGGATTAAGTAAGAATTTGGGTGAGGTAAAAAATAAGTATACAGTTACTTTAAGAACATCATTTATTGGACCAGAACAAAAAACTTCTAAATCATTATTGAACTGGTTTTTATCTCAGACTAGAGAAGTAAAAGGTTTTACAAAAGCTTACTTTTCTGGATTAACATCTTTAGAACTTTCAAAAATAATATTTAGGTACTTTATAATTAATACCAAAAATTATGGTTTAATTTTAAACGTAGGTGGGTTTAAAATTTCCAAATACAATTTACTTAAAATTATAGCAATTGTTTTTAACAAAAAAACAAAATTAAAAAAATATGCAAACTTTAAAATTGATAGATCATTAAATTCTTCAAAATTTAGAAAACTTACCAAATATAAAAATCAAAAATGGTATACACTTATTAAAAATTTAAAATTTTTTATGGATAAAAATAAATTTAAATATTAAAATTCATCATATTTATTTCTTTTATAAGATCTAATACCAATCATAGATGAAATTAATCCCTCAATTTTAAAATATATATATTTTGTTTTTTTAGAAAATGTTAATGTTTTTATGATAAACTGGATAATGTTAACAATAAGGTTGGGTAAACATTTATAAAAACTATACCAATAACCGTGGTACTTTTTTAAATAATAAAACTTTGACCATTGTCCGTGCCAGCCCCCAATTAATTTAGCATAGTCTTTTTCTTTTTTATTGCTAAATATTGCTGAAGAGGAATCTCCTTTTTGACTGTGGTAAAAATATGAATTTGTAACTAAATATAATTTATATTTTAATATATTGCATTTATGAAAATAATCATTTTCTTCGTAATATAAGAAAATATTTTTGTCAAAACCTTCTATTTTTTTAAATATTTTTGTATCAAATAACATTGCTCCACCATCTAATTGATTTTTTACATAAATTTTTTTTTTATTTTTATTTTTTTTTTTATTTTTAATTTGATCAGGTGATAAAGCACCAAAAATTTTTATTTTTTTAGCAGCTTTTACTAAATTACTTATAGTATTTTGATAAATTTTCGTATCTGGATTCATTACTAAAAAATATTTTGTTTTAACATAATTTGATCCTAAATTGATTGCACAACCATATCCTATGTTTTTTTGTAAAATAACTTTAACGTTAGCAAAATTTTTAATGATTTCTTTCTTAGTTTGTTTGTCATAAGAATTTTCTACAATTATAATTTTTATTTTTTTTGGTAAATTTTTTATATGTTTTATTAGTAACTCACGGGATTTATACGAAGGTAGAACTATTGATATATCTTTATGCATCCGTATGTATCTATATTTTCACCTTGTTTAATGCATTGTTTTTAAACAAATTTGCTTCATGAATATATCTTCTAACCATTTGAGTTGTTTTATGTCCAGTCATTGCCATAATACTTCTTTCATCTGCACCAGATTCTGCTGCAACTGTTGCAAAACCTGATCTTAGACTATGACCCGCAAAGTTCTTGTTATCGATACCTGCTAAATTTAAATATTCTTTAATTAATAATGCCACTGATTGGTCTGTTAATCTTTTATCAGTTAATAACAAGCCTTTAGAAAATCTTCTAAAAATTGGTCCTTTTTTAATTTTAGAAATTTCTAACCATTCTTTTAAATGAATTACGGGACAGTAAAGCTTGTTTGTGAAATAGGGTAGACCTTTAATCATTCCTTCACCAAATTGATCTGTTTTTGATTTTTTTATTGTGATTTTTATGCCTTCAGGAACTAATTCTATATCTTCATGATCTATAGAGACAAGCTCTGTTCGTCTAAATCCACCTCCAAATCCAATTAAGATTATAGTTTTGTCTCTTATTTTTTTAATTTCATCTACTTTTTGTTCATTAATTACATCAATAATTAGTTTTAAATGATTGATTAATATAGGTTTTTTACCTTTTTGAATACTTCCTTTGACCCTTCTAATTCCCATTAAGTTTTCAACAATAATCGGATGTTTTGTATCTAAATAATGGCCTTTTAGTTTATGAACCATACTAATCGATACTAGCCTTCTTCTTAATGTGCTTATTTTTGAATATTTAGATAGATGAGTTAAGTATAATGAGACAATCTTTGGTTCAGTTGGTAATGAATTTAATCCATGTTTAGCACAAAAGGTGCCAAAATCTCTAAAGTCAGATTTGTAAGCTCTTAAAGTATTATTTGCCTTAGAACTTTTGAGGTTATTTAAAGTTGCCTCGTGTAAGGATTTTAAGTCTGTTGTTAGCTCATTCATAGTATTACTATTGATAACAATTAATTATCATTAGTAATATATCAAGAGTTTTCTAATGTCAAATAAAATAATAAATCATTTTTAGGGACAATTAATGATATTGCGAGCTCAATAATGATGAAATATAATTTATAGATGGGCATCGACGGAGTAATTGAACCGATATATTTCTTAATAACATCTTTTGGTTTTGCAATATTAAGCTTTATTAATTATAGAAAATCTGGAAAAACTCTTGAAACTATTTATCTTTCAATTTTAACTGTTTTCTTTATAGTTTGCTTCATTATTTTAAATTTTTATTGATGAAAGGTACTAAATTTCAATTAAAAGTCTGGAATCACCTTAAAACTATACCAAAAGGCACTGTTAAAACCTATAAACAGGTAGCAATAGCTATAAAAAGCCCTAAATCGGCACGCGCTGTAGCAAATGCATGTGGAAAAAACCCTTATGCCCCCAAAATACCCTGTCATAGAGTAATTCGGTCCGATGGAGGCCTTGGTGGATACTCAGGGAGAGGTGGAATTAAGACAAAACTGCGTTTATTGAGATCAGAAAAAGTTGATATTTAATGGATTTTTTGGCCTATTTGATGGTCAAAAAGACTAGTAAAATCAACGTTTTTTTAATATTTAAGCTTATTTAAACATAAATAGTAATATTCACCCTTCAGTTGCACTATATATCGAGATATAGCAAAATAAAGCACCTCTATGGCCGTTTAAAACATATATTCTATAACTGCATTGCTCTACTTTTTAATGATAACAGGGCTAAATTTAGTGTCAATTTTTATGGAATTTTTAAAAATTTTTGTTCCCCTACTCACATATTAAAATAAGAATTTTGAATTTTGTTTTTAATTAGCTAATAAAACTATTGGTATTAAACACTTTTAAGTATTATCGTTTATTTTTTTTATTAATATTGCTATTTGTGACTTTATCTATTTAAGATAATAGTAATTTATTTGATAATTTGTATTAATTTATCTATATATTTAATACTAAAAATACAATAATTACAGTAGTTTAATTATATATATTGAAGTATTAGATTATATATTAGTAACTATTTATTTACTATTAATTAGAACGAGTAAGCAAATATTCTCTTCTAGAAATATATAGACCACTGAGAACTATGATAAATAAACCTAAATAAGTCCAGTTATCTGGCAATTCATGAAAGAAATAATAACTAATTAGTATATTGGTAATTATCTCTGTATAGCCCAAAGGAGCTAATTTAGAAGCATCAGCGTATTTGAGTGATAATATGAGAAAAAGATGCGCTACAGAGGCTATAAGGCCGATTAAAGCCATTAAAATCCACTGATTTGACGTAGGATTAACCCAAACTGAGGGCATAAAAAGGCTAATTATAATGGTTCCTATTAAACCCGATAGTAAAAGGGTTAAAAGAGGATTGTCAGAGGTACTGAGCTTCCTCGTGATAATAAGATAAAACCCATAGCAAATTCCATTACCTAAAGCAGCCATGGTAGCTAAATTAAGTTCTATAAAGCCAGGTCTGATTACAATTAAAGTTCCAATAAATCCTAATGATACAGCAGTCCACCTCTTTACCCCTACTTTCTCATTTAAAAAAAATGGAGATAAGGCTGTAACACAAATTGGAGCAACAAAAGCTAAGGTTAGGGCTTTAGGAAGTGAAATTTCCGATATTGCATAAAAGAATAAATAAGTAGAAAAAACAAAAATTAATCCTCTAATTAATTGAAGGGCTGGTTTTTTCGTCCAAACTAATGAATGCCTATAAAAGATAAGCATTAGGGATAATGTAAAGACTACAGTAAAAAAATATCTTGCCCACGTTATCTGCAAAACATCCATAGATGAGCTTAAATATTTAGCAAAAGCATCCATTACAGGAACAATCATCCAAGCAGATGCATTTAAAATTATAGCCCTCATAAAAGAAGGATATCTCTTAATAGAAGTATTTCAAAGCAAAGAATAATGTAATCGGAATAGTGAATAAGGACATGATTGTAGATACTACAATTGTGCTAGATATATTATCTACAATTTCTTTAGGAGAATACATGTGCGCAATCAAATAACACAAAATTGCACTAGGCATACAAGACTGAATTAACAGAACACCAGCTGGTATACCAGATAAATTAAAAAATTTTATAACAGCAAATCCTATAATAGGACCTAATATTACTCTTCCAAAAGAAGTTATTAATGCATCTTTAAAAGAAAATACTTTCATTTGTGTAAGAGCAACACCTAGCGACATAAGGATCATTACAATCATTCCATAAGCTAAAAGCATTACAGTATTTAATACAAATTGAGGAAATGGAATTTCAAAATACAAAAAGAGCACTGTTATTAAAATTGCATAAAATGATGGACTTTTTAATATTGTTTTAAAATCAAAGGCTCTTTTTGCTAAAAAAATATTTAAAGTAAAGTGGAGTAAAACAATAAGAGATGAAATTGCAGCTGCTATACCCATTCCTAATTCACCATAGGCAAATAAACAAATCGGAATACCCATATTTCCAGTATTTGGTAAGATAAATGTTGGTAATTCACGAATATAATCTTTCTTCATTAGAACAAGAAAAATTAAACCTACAATCCCAAATAATGTTAATAAGATAATTGCGTAACCAAAATATTGACTAAATAACTCAAAAGTTACTCCACCTGCAGTAATAGCAAAAATAACGAGAGCTGGAGTTCCAAAATTACCAGCGTATGTAGTTATAAATGATGTATCAAAATCGGGATTTTTTTTACCCAAATGATATCCAAGACCTACTATTAGGAATACAGGAAATAAAACTTCAAAAAGTTTTAAATAAATTTCCATTAACCAAGCAATCTAATTAATGTTGGTGTTTTTAAAATATTTTTATTTTTTTTGAAAATAGACAGGCAATTATGAATATTACTTTCAGTTGTTTTATGAGTTATAATAACTATTGTTGCCTTATTATTTTTCTTATCAGGTGTCTGGATTAACCTTTTAACTGAAATTTTGTATTTAGCTAAACGATTAGTTATTTCGGATAATACACCAGGCTTATCTTTTACTTCAAATCTTAAATATAATGAATTTACATAAATTTTTATATTATATGGCTTTAAAGATTTAAGCTTAGTAACACTAACACCGAAAGGTTTTTTTATATTTCCACGCAAAATTGATAATAAATCAGAAAGTAATGATGAAGAAGTAGGACCTGGACCAGCTCCCTCCCCTTGCAATACACTTTCTCCAACAGGTTTACCTTGCAGAATTACTGCATTCATTACACCGTTAACATTACCAATATAAGATTTTTTACTAACCAAACATGGATGAACGGTTTCAAAAAGATGATTATTCTTTAACTCTGAAATTCCCAATAGCTTTATTCTTAAATCTAATTGATTTGCAATTTTAATATCTTTTAATTCGATTTTTTCTATTCCTTCCATTAAACATTTATGTTTTGAAATTTTACTATTAAAGGCTAAAGCAGACAAAATTCTTACTTTGGCAAATGCATCAAAACCATTTAAGTCTAATTTTGGATTTCCAGGTTCGGCATAACCAAGTATCTGTGCTTTTTTTAAAACATCTGCAAAATTTTCATCTGAATTTTCCATTTCGGATAAAATGTAATTTGAAGTACCGTTCAAAATTCCATAAACCTTTGATATTTTGTTTGTTGCCAATCCTTCTTTAATAGATCTTAAAATTGGAATACCACCAGCAACTGATGCTTCAAATTCCAAATTAACTTTATTCTTTTCTGCAAGTTTTGCTAAATCATTACCATGTTTTGAGATTAAAGCCTTATTAGGTGTAATAACATGGATTTTACTTTTTAAAGCAGTTTCCACAACCTTTTTAGAAATACCATCAGATAAACCTATGGCTTCAAACAATATATCAATATTATTTTTTTTAAAAATTTCTAAAGGATTTTTGTAAAATATTTTTTTATTAACTTTAAATTTTCTTTTTTTATTAATATTTCTAGCAGAAACGGCTACCACATTTATTTTCTTACCTGTTTTAAGCTCAATATCTTTCTTTTTTGCATTTAGTTCATTCAACAAATAATTGCCGACCTGACCAAGTCCAACTACCGCAATATTAATTAATTTACTCATTTGTTTATATCTGGATATTTACTTTTTTTTGTATAGTCATCTATATAAATCTCATATTCCTCTAATGTCATTGATGTTATATCGTCTGACTTTTTTAATATCTGATTTAATTTTTTTTGATTAGTTTTACTTTCAATAGAATTTTCTGTCCAATATTGAGAATCTTTGTTTAAAGAACAATTGGCTAGTATTAATGAAAAAAAAATTATTATAAATTTTCTCATCTTAATCCAGTTTTTTCAGGAAAATTAAATTTATTATTAAGATTTTGTACAGCTTGACCTGCTCCGCCCTTAATCAAATTATCAATTGCAGATAGAATAATTATTTTATTTCTATATTTTGATTTGCAAACAGAAATATAACATTTATTAGTATTTATTACTTCATTGGTGCTCAACAATGAGTCAGACTTTAATATTTTTACAAAAATCTCATTTTTATAGAAACTGTTTAATGTTTTTAATACTTTAGTTTGTGAAATATTATTTTCTAAGTCAACATATATAGTACTCAGAATACCTCTGAACATTGGCGATAAATGAGGAGTAAAACTAAATTGAAATTTTTTCTTAGTAAATTTTCTTAACATTTGATCTATTTCAGAATTGTGACGATGAAAACCAACCCCGTATGCACTCAAAGACTCATATAGATTTTTATCTTTATATTTTTTGTGAACTCCTCTACCAGCACCTGAATACCCAGATTTTGAATCAATTATAATATTATTAAATTTAATTAAATTTTTCTTAAATAAAGGATATAGAGGTAACAATATTGATGTTGGATAACATCCTGGACATGAAATAATATTATATTTTTTAATCTCTTTTCTATTTATTTCAGGAAGTAAATAAATACTCTTTTTTATTAAATTACTCGCTCGATGTTTTTGTTTATACCACTTTAAGTAATCAGAAGCTTTTTCTAATCTAAAATCTGCAGCAAGATCAATTAATATATGATTATTACTTAAATTTTTCGATATATCATGTGCTTCTCCATTTGGAAGCGCTGTAAAAACTATATGAATATCTTTTAATAGTTTTTTATTAAATTTAACAATTTTAGGTAATTTATGTTTAGATAATGATTTATCATAAAGTGAAATATTTTTACCTACTGAGGAATTTCCACAAAGGTATTTAATATTAATATACTTGTGTTTAACTAATAATTTAATTAATTGAACACCAATATATCCTGTTGATCCAGCAACTAATGCATTAAGCTTAGGCATTTTTTATTATAACAGTTAAAAATTAAAAAAAAATTATCTTTTAGAGAATTGGAAGCTTCTTCTAGCTTTCCTTCTACCAGGTTTTTTTCTTTCAACTGCTCTAGAGTCTCTGGTAGTAAGTTTCTCTGTTTTTAAAGTAGCTTTTAAATTTTCATCAAATAATACCAAAGCTTTTGAAATACCATGTACCATAGCTCCTGCTTGACCTGTGGGTCCTCCACCCTTCACGCTACATCTAACATCGTAGTCAGTAGCTTGATTTATAATTTCAAAAGGTCTCGTAATTTGCATTTTATGAGTTTCGTCAGCAAAATAATCACTAAATAATTTGCCATTTACATAAATTTTACCAGAACCTTTTCTTAACCAAACTTTTGCTATTGATGTTTTTCTTCTACCAGTAGCGTATTTGCTATCCTTAAAATCTAATTTTAATTTAGGAGTTCTTGTAGTTGATTGAGTATTTTCCATTTTAGTTTCTAGATATGTTTTTACTATTTAATTTACTTAATTCAATAACAATTGGATTTTGTGCAGAATGTGGATGGTCGTTACCTGCATAAATTTTTAATTTTGTTAATTGTTTTCTTCCCAGTACTCCACCTGGTAACATTCTTTTGACAGCCATTTTTAAAGTTTCACCAGGTTTTTTATCATGAAGTTTTTCTGGTGTAGTAACTTTTATTCCTCCAGGATGGCCTGTGTGTCTGTAATATTTTTTATCTTGAAATTTTTTTCCAGTAAATTTTGCTTGTTCAATATTTTTAACAACAACAAAATCACCATCATCCATATGAGGTGTATATGTAGTTTTATTCTTTCCTCTTATGATATTTGACACAACTGTTGCTAGTCTGCCTACAACAGCATTTTTAGCATCAATTTCATACCAAGATGATGTTACCTGATCTTTTTTTACAAATTTTGTCATTGTGCGAGGATTAATACTATTAAATAATTCAAAGTCAATTTTATATTTACCTTGCAAAATAGTGCAATTATGTTAATTATTAGATGCCGATTTGATCCTATTGCGGGCTTATAACTGCTAAAAAGGAAATTTCATATAAACAACAAAATCGGTAGGCATTTGAACTGTATTGTGCGCCTAACATAATGTTGAAGCACTAAAAAAGGAGTAAAATGACTAAAAAAAGAAATAACCCTGAAACCATAGCCATACATGGTGGTGACTATAGAAGTGATCCTGCAACGAACGCTGTAGCTGTTCCAATTTATAGAACAACATCATACCAATTTAACAACACAGAGCACGCTGCTAATCTTTTCGCTCTTAAAGAATTTGGTAACATCTATACACGTATAATGAATCCAACAAATGATGTGTTGGAAAAAAGAGTAGCTGCGCTAGAAGGAGGACTTGCATGTTTAACTGTATCTTCTGGACAAACAGCATCAACTTTCGCCATACTAAATGTTGCTCAAGCAGGTGATAATATAATTAGTTCTACTGATCTTTATGGTGGAACTGTATCTTTATTCACACATACTCTTAGTAAGCTTGGTATAGAAATAAGATATGCAGATCCAAGTAATCCTAAAAATTTTGAAAAGTTAATAGATGATAAAACTAGAGCTTTTTATGGTGAAACTTTACCAAATCCATATTTAAGAGTGTTTCCAATAAAGGAAGTTTCTGATATTGGAAGAAAATATAATATACCATTAATCATGGACAACACCGCATCACCTGTAATTTGTAAACCAATAGAGCATGGTGCTGCTGTAGTAATACATTCACTCACAAAATACATAGGTGGACACGGAACAGCAGTAGCAGGAAGCATAGTTGATAGTGGTAACTTCGATTGGACCGCAGATCCCAAAAGACAACCTTTGTTTAATGAACCTGATAATAGTTATGGTGGAGTAATTTGGGGAAAGGCTGTACCTGAACTAACTGGTGCCAATGTACCATTTGCAGTTAGGGCAAGAGTCTGTTTATTAAGAGACTTGGGATCAGCTCTGGCTCCAGATAATGCTTTTGCAATAATTCAAGGACTTGAAACAGTTGCTTTAAGAATGAGACAACATTGCGCTAATGCAGAATATGTAGTTGATTTCCTAAAAAAGCATAAAGAAGTTACAAAAGTTATTTATTCTACAGAACACGATAAACCTATTGCTGATAGAGCAAAAAAATATCTTAAAGGTGGAAATGGACCAATGATTGGTATCGAACTTAAAGGTGGGATTGAGGCTGGTAAAAAATTTATCGAGTCATTAAAGATGTTCTATCACGTTGCTAATATTGGTGATGCTAGAAGTTTAGCAATTCACCCAGCAAGCACAACTCATAGTCAATTAAATGAGAAAGAACTAGCTGCATCAGGTGTTACTCAAAGTTATGTAAGACTTTGTATCGGTATTGAACACATTGATGATATTGTTGAAGATCTAGATCAAGCATTGAATAAATCTTCAAAGGGCAAATTAAAAGCTGTCAGCTAATTTGAGGTTTTAATGGTAAAAAAAGAAACTAATAAATTGTTTCTTTATATTTTACAATATAAAGAAAATACAGAGTTGAAAGTATTATTAAAATAGAATTTATCTGGTGTAGAGATGCATAAATCATTTTTACACCGGATAAAATTGTAATAACTCCTAAAAATATTTGAATCAATAAAGCAATTCCAATAATAAAAATTGGGGTTCTTAAATTTATATTTCCGTTTTTTAAAACAAAATAAAGTATGTAAAAATATATTATGACAATTAAATATGCTAAATTTCTATGAATAAATTGAACTAGTGATTGATCATCAAATACTGTGAGATTAAAAAAATCAGTAATCACACTGTCATCAGGAAAGTATGATGAGCCCATTAAAGGCCAAGTATTATAAATTTTTCCTGCATCCATCCCTGAAACAAATGCCCCAATTATTAATTGTAAAAATAATAACAAAAGAAAGAATTTAATTGAGTTTAATTTAATATTAATTTGATTGGTTTTAATATCAGTTAGATTTAAATATTTCCAAAAAACTACAGATAAAATAATAAAAGCTGTGACTAAATGTAGTGATAATCTATAATGACTAACATCAACTCTATCAACCAGTCCACTTGAAACCATGTACCATCCTAAAAAACCTTGAAAGCACACTAAGAAAAAAATAATTAAATATTCCCTTAAGATCCAAAAACCATTTTTAATTGTAAAATAGATCATTGGTAAAAAAACTGTTAAACCAATTAATCTACCCAATTGACGATGTACCCATTCCCACCAAAAAATGATTTTAAATTCATTTAGAGTCATATTGAAATTTTGCTCTTTATATTCAGGTATTTTTTTATAAAGATTAAAATACTCTATCCATTTATCATTTGTTAAAGGAGGCAGTGAGCCAATAAAAAGTTCCCAGCTAGTAATAGATAGCCCAGAGTCAGTTAATCTAGTTAGACCACCTACTAGGATAATAAGAACAATCATCACTAATAAAGTGATCATCCATACTTTTAATTTAGAATTTAAACTATAATTCTGACTGTACATGGATAGATAAATATAATAATTATTAATTAAACCAATAAATTAAATGTCGCCAAAAAACAAAAAAAAATTAGAAATAATAAGATCTAAATTAGATAAGTTAGATAATAAGTTATTATCTTTAATTAAATATAGAACAAATCTTGTAAAAGAAGTTTTAAAGCTTAAAGAATTTAAAAAGGAAATAGTAGATAAAAAGCGTATTAATTTTATTCTTAAGAAAATTCACTTAAAATCTAAAAAACTTAAGGTTGATCCTAAAATTACAAATCGTATATGGAAAAATATGATTTTATCTTATATCGACTACGAAAAGAGAAATTTTAAAAAAAAGTAATTACTTGCTGTGTGGTGGAAGCTTCTTTTCAACAAACATTTCATGTTTTCTTGTATCTGGATTGTATTTTTTTGCTGAAAGCTTAACTTTAGCTTTCTCACCTCCGGCCGGTTTTTTTACGTAATAGAAGTAAGGACTATCAGGTTTAGCCTCTGGAACCATTCTTACTTTAACGTGTGTTTTTTTTGCCATTTTTTAATTCTTTTAATTTTTTTGAAATATTTATTAACTTATTTTTCAAATTTTCAGTTCTTATAGATTTATCTGCAATTTCGTCAAGCTTTAAAGAGTGTTCATTATTTAATATTTTTTTTACACCATTTATTGTCATACCTTGGTCTTTGAGTAAAAATTTTACTTTTTTAAGAAGATTTATTGTTTTTTCATCATAATATCTTCTATTAGAATTTAGTATTTTTGGTTTAATTTGTTTAAATTGAGTTTCCCAAAATCTAATAACATGTGTAGATAAAACTCCTTTATTATTTGATTTAAGATTTAATATTTTTGCAACTTCACCTATTGTTTTATAAGCACTGTCTAATTTATCCATTATCTTTCAAATTTATAAATTCTTTAAATTCCTTAGATGGTTTAAACAACACAACATCTCTGCTTGAAATTACTTTTGTTTCTTTAGTTTTGGGGTTTCTTCCAATTCTTGATTTT
>CACDLV010000016.1 GCA_902553675.1 uncultured Pelagibacteraceae bacterium | reverse complement strand
AAATGGATTTATGAATTTTGCATATAGTGAGAAAGACATTGCTAATTTTTATAACGTTTACTTGGATTTAATTCAATTTTGGAAAAAGATTTTTAAGGATGAAATATTTACAATTAAATACGAAAATTTGATTGATGATACAGAAACAGAAATAAAAAAAATGATCGATTATTGCGATTTAGAGTGGGATCCAAATTGTTTAAATCACCACCAAAATAAATCAGTTATTAAAACAGCCAGCATTAGTCAAGCAAGGAAACCAATATATAAATCGTCAAAAAACCTTAATCAAAATTATGCCCAATATCTTGGTGAAATGTTTTCTTTATTAAAAAATTAAATATTTATAAATATTTCAATTCTTTCATTTCTTTTTCAAAATTAACTTCGACTTGATTAGAAAGTTTTTTTTTTAAAATTTTTTCCCAATTATTTTCTGGGCCAAGATTAAAAAATAAATTTTTATTTTCTGAGTGAAATTTTCTCCAATCTTTAAAACTACTTTCTGATCCATTAAAAGTTTCGGTGATTTCTTTTTTTTTGAGGATATCAAAATTTGTAGTTTCAATAGCTTTTTGTAATTTTGATTTATCTATACCCTCTACTCTATTCATTAAAGTATTTGTAAAAACAATTATATCTCTAAAGGTTTCATATTTGTTTGATATAAGATCTTCATATTTTACAAAAAGTCTTCTAAATTGATTATTTCTTAACCAAGATAAGTAATTATTAGACCAGGAACTTATGTAGGTATAAGAGGCATATGATCCATTGTTTGACATAAGCCACCTTTTTTTATCTGTGATCATTTTTAAAGCTCTATCATCTTCTAATGAAAAATGATTTTTGAGAGAAGTTAATACATTTCTTGGATCACGTATTATGTAGACTGCCCCAAGTGTAGTTTCAGGTGATGTGAATATATTGCCCTCATAATTTCCTAAAAAACTGTGTGTTTTAAAAAATTTTATTTTTTTATCTTGATTGATTTTTCTTTGAATTGGCATCCATTGTTTTGATGCCTCTTTCATATTATTTACTTTTTGTTTAAAAAATTTTTCGTGTGGAAATTGATCAATATTTTTAATTTGGCTAAAATCAAAATGACCACTTTCAGAAAAATAGTATGCAGAAAGAAAGGCCCTAACGTAAGTATTTCCACTTTTAGGATAGGAGGCCAACCAAATGATCATAAAAAATTTATATAATTAAAGATAATATATAGCTATAATAAAAGTTGATGACAATTTATGCTTTATCATCAGGTCCTGGAATTTCTGGTATTGCGGTTATCAGAATTTCTGGAAAGCAAACCTCCAAAATTATCAAATTAATAACAAGTAAAGATTTACCAAAACCCCGGGTAGCAACATTAAGAAAAATCAATAAAATCAACACTTCTGAGCTGATTGATGAGGGAATAATTCTTTGGTTTCCTGGGCCTGAGAGCTACACTGGTGAGGATATGGCTGAAATACAAGTTCATGGTAGTAAAGCTGTTGTGGATGCCTTGCATTCTTGTCTTTCAGATATAGAAAATTGCAGATTAGCAGAACCCGGTGAATTTACAAAATTAGCTTTTCAAAATGGAAAAATAAATTTACTTAAAGCCGAAAGTATTGCTGATTTAATTTCATCGGAAACCGAAATCCAGAGACAACAAGCAATTAAAATTATGAATGGAAAATCTGCAAACCAATTTAATTTTTTAAGAGAAAAACTTTTAAAAATTTTATCACATGTTGAAGCTAAAATAGATTTTCCAGATGAGGATTTACCAAATAATATTTTAAATGAAATTAAAAATAGTTCTGATGAGGTAATAAATAAAATTAAAAAAATACTAAATGATCAAAAAATTGGAGAAAGAATTAGAGAAGGCTTTAAGATTGCTATAGTTGGCCCCACTAATGCTGGAAAATCTAGTTTGATGAATTATTTATCTAATCGAGATGTTGCAATTGTTTCTGAAATAGCTGGAACTACTAGAGATGTAATTGAAACTCATCTCAATATAAATGGTTATCCTGTCATCATCTCCGATACGGCTGGAATAAGGGATTCAAAAGATGAGATCGAAAAAAAAGGTATTAAATTAGCACTTCAAAAAGCGGAGGAGTCAGACCTAAAAATAGTAGTTTTACACCCAGAAAACTTAGATTTTAAGCCATTTTTAGAAGACACTAACTCTGAAAATACAATAGTAGTACTGAATAAATCAGATATTAAATTAGGCAAACCTCCTGGTATAGGAAATTATTTGAGGTTTAATCATTTAGGAAAAAATCTTAAAGATATAAATATTATTCATACGTCTATTAAAGAAGAAGAAAATTTAGTTGATCTAATAAATGCAATCAAAGAAAAATTAAAAAATAAGTTTATATCAAGCGATGATATTTTAATTACAAGAGAGAGACACAGACAACATCTGCAACAGTGTTTGGATCATCTAAATAACTTTAATCAAAAAAAAGAAATCGAAGATTTTGATAAAGCTGCAGAAGATTTAAGATTAGCTACTAGACATTTAGGTATGATAGTTGGAAAAGTTGATGTAGAGGAGATATTAGGTAGTATTTTCAACGATTTTTGTATCGGCAAGTAATACCCTATTTTGCTGTTTTTTTGCACTTTTTTTATCAAAAAACGTTGATAAATAAGGCTTATTTACAAAAAATTAAGCCTATCTTGTAAATTCTATAATCACATATAGATTTGGATTATGAAAAATGATTTGTCATTTGATGTAGTTGTAATTGGAGGAGGCCATGCTGGATGTGAAGCTGCAGCAGCATCTGCTCGTCTCGGAGTGAACACTGCCCTATTTACCCATAAAATAGAAACTATCGGTGAGATGTCTTGTAACCCGGCAATAGGAGGCTTGGGTAAAGGTCATTTGGTTAGAGAAATAGATGCGCTTGATGGTGTTATGGGAGATGTAGCAGACAAATCAGGTATACAATTTAGATTGTTAAATAGAAGCAGAGGGCCAGCAGTCAGAGGACCACGAACTCAATCAGATAGATCTCTTTATCGTAAATATATGCAAGAAATATTGCTAAACTATTGTAATTTAAGTGTTTTTTCTGATCCAGTTGTAAAGTTTATTTTTAACAAAAATTCAATAAGTGGATTTGAAACTAAAGAAGGAAAGAAAGTTCTATCGAATAAGATAATCCTCACAACAGGGACTTTTTTGAATGGTTTGATACATATAGGCGATGAAAGAACACCTGCTGGTAGATATGATGAAAAACCTTCTACAGGTTTAAGTGAACAATTGGCTAAATATGATTTTAAAATTGGTAGATTAAAAACTGGAACTCCACCAAGACTAGATGCAAGAACAATTAATTTTGAAAACTTAGAGGAACAATTTGCAGATGATGATCCTTATTTTTTTTCATTCTTAACAAAAAAAAATTTGAACAAACAAGTGTCTTGCCGAATGACTTACACAAATGAGAAGGTTCATAAAATTATAGAAAAGAATTTATCTAAGAGTGCCATGTACTCAGGTAGTATAAAAGGAGTCGGACCAAGATATTGTCCATCTATAGAAGATAAGATAGTAAAATTTGCAGATAAAGTTCGTCATCAAATATTTTTAGAACCAGAAGGTCTAAATGATCACACAATTTACCCAAATGGTATATCTACATCACTCCCAGCTGATGTTCAGCACGAAATATGTAATAATATCAGTGGTTTAGAGAATGTTAATATACTAAGACCAGGATATGCAATAGAATATGATTATATAGATCCACGTGAACTATTCTTAACGCTTGAAACTAAGAAGATAAATAATCTTTATCTTGCCGGTCAGATTAACGGAACAACAGGGTATGAGGAAGCTGCAGCACAAGGCCTTATAGCAGGAGTAAATGCTGCATTGTCAGTTAAAAAATTAGAACCATTCATACTTGATAGATCTGATGCCTACATTGGGGTAATGATCGATGATTTGGTGACCAAAGGAGTTGCGGAGCCATACCGAATGTTTACATCAAGAGCAGAATATCGATTAAGTCTGAGATCAGATAATGCTGATCAAAGATTAACTGCGAAAGGAATAGAGATTGGTTTAATAGGTGACAAGAGAAAAGAAATATATTTGAATAAATTTGAACAAATAAGACAGATAAATGTAAAAATGAGCGAATACAAGATTTCACCATCTAAAGTCGAAAAATTTGGAATTAAAATAGCAAAAGACGGAATATTGAGATCATCAAGCGAAGTTTTAACTCAAAAAGGGGTAAATATGAGTAAAATTAGGGAAATATGGTCTGATATACCTTTTTTTAGTAAAGAAATTGATGAGCAGGTAGAAATAAATGCTCATTATAGGGGGTATTTAAAGAAACAAAAAGCTGATATTTTAGCATTTAAGAGGGATGAAAATCTTATTATCCCTGATAAAATCAATTATGATTGTCTCTCAGGTTTATCTAATGAGGTAAAAGCTAAATTTAAGGAAATTAAGCCAAAAACTATGGGTCAAGCTCTAAGAATAGATGGAATTACTCCCGCAGCCGTATATATTTTGTTGTCACACGTCAAAAGAAAGTCTATTAAGCATATAGCTTAATGGATCATGAAATTTTAAATTCTTATTCAAGAATCAACCATTTAAATGTTTCACGTGAAACATTTTTGGACTTTGAAAACTATATATCTATGATTCTTGAAAAAAATAAAAAAATCAACATAATTAGCCGAAATTTGGTATCAAAAAAGACTATAATTGATCGTCATATAATAGATTCAGCACAAATAATTGATTTTGTTGACTTAAATAGCAATACAACTACAGATATAGGCTCTGGCGGGGGTATGCCTGGGATTGTAGTGGCAATTATGCTAAAAAATATGAAAAATAATATGAATGTGCACCTATATGAAAAAAGCTACCATAAAAGCAATTTTTTGAGAGAAGTTTCAAAAAAGTTAGACTTAAATACAAAAGTTTTTCAAAAAAATATTTTTGAAATAAAAAATTTGAAGACAGGAACAATAATGTCTAGAGCATTTAAGCCAATGCCTGTTGTTTTAGATTTAGTATATGAGAATTTTTCAAAATATAAAAATTTAATTTTTTTTATGGGTAAGAGTGGAAAAAAAATTTTTGAAAGTTCTAAAAAAAACTGGGAGATGAAGTATATAGAAAAAAAAAGTTTAACAAATGAAGATTCTTTTTTGATAAATATTAATAAAATAAAAAAGAAAAATTGAAAGGATTATAACAAACATTAAATGCAAATTATTTCTGTCATAAACCAAAAGGGTGGGGTAGGAAAAACAACTACAGTAATAAATCTTGCAGCAGGATTATCTCAACTTAATAAAAAAATTTTAGTAATTGACCTAGACCCTCAAGGAAATGCAACAACGGGACTCGGATTATCTAATATGGATAACTCAAGTGATACGATTTATGGAGTGCTTAACGGAACTAAAGAAATAAATCACGTTATTAAAAAAACTCAGTTTGAAAACTTAGATATTATTACTTCCAATGTCGACTTATCAGGACTAGAGGTCGAGACTGCTGATGATAATAATAGAGCATTTTTGTTAAAGGTCAAATTAGCCCCATATTTAAACAATTCTAGAAGAGATTACGATTATATATTGATTGATTGTCCACCTTCTTTGAGCCTACTAACAGTTATGGCACTTGTGTGCTCGAGTTCACTGTTAGTTCCTTTGCAGACAGAATTTTTTGCTCTTGAGGGTTTAACACAGCTTATGAAGACAATTGAAAGGATTAAAATAAGTCTAAATCCAGATTTAAAAATCAGGGGAATACTTTTAACAATGTATGATAAAAGAAATAAACTTTCTTCACAAGTGGAGAAAGAGGCCAGAGATTATTTTAGTGAAAAAGTTTATACAACAGTAATACCAAGAAATGTGAGATTATCTGAAGCCCCATCACACGGTATGCCAGTTATAATTTATGATAAATCTTGCCCTGGTAGTAAATCATATTTTAGTTTCACCGATGAATTTATGAATCAGGAGTCAAAAATAGGTAGTGCTGCGTAATGGATAAAATTAAAAAAGGACTAGGCAGGGGATTATCCTCGTTAATTGGAGAAACAAGAGTAGAGCCACAACAAAATCAGTTACCAATTAGCGATTTGATACCAAATAAATATCAACCAAGAAAAATCTTCGAAGAGAGTCATTTAGAAGATTTAACAAATTCTATTAAAGAGAGAGGAATGATACAACCAATCATTGCCAGAAAATCAAATGACTCAGAATCAAAATTTGAAATAATTGCTGGAGAAAGAAGATGGCTTGCAGCTCAAAGAGCCGGTCTACACAATGTTCCTGTAGTTATTACTGTAGCTGATGATTTAAAGTCCTTAGAATTTGCAATCGTAGAGAACGTTCAAAGACATGATCTAAATCCATTAGAGGAAGCTCAAGGTTTTAAACGACTAATTGATGAGTATTCTTATGATCAAGAAAAGGTTTCAAAATTTATTGGAAAAAGTAGAAGTTATATTACAAATTCTTTAAGAATCTTAACCTTACCGGATGATGTTATAAAATTGATCGAAAAACAAAAATTAACAGCTGGCCATGCTAAAATTTTGGTCGGTCTTGAAAATGCTAGTTTTGTTGCTTCTAAAATAATCGAAAAAAAACTTTCAGTTAGACAGGCGGAGAATTTTGTAAAATTATTTAAAAATAAAAAACAAAAGTCTAAGAATACAAAAGATTCTAATATCTTAGCACTAGAATTATCCATATCTAACAAAATTGGTTTAAATGTTGATATACAAAATAATAAAAGAAATAAGGGAAAAATTTCTTTTGAATTTAAAGATTTGGATCAGTTAAATCGTATTATTGAAATAATTAAAACTAATTATTAGTTTTGCTGCGTGTTTGTTCGATAATAAAATTAGTAATTAAATTTATAGAATTATTAAGATTTTTTTTAATGTTTAGTTCAATTTCATTTATTTTATAAATTAGTTCTTTTAGATTTTTTGGTTTCCAATTGTAAATTTGCTTTTTGGTAATTTCCTTATCTTTCCAAAAAATTGGAGGTTTTGCTGAGTTAATTGTTACATCAATATTATTATTTTTTTCAAATTCATATGAAAGTTTTAAAATATTTTTTGCTTTATTTAAAAATATTCTTGTTATTAATACGCAGTCATCACTAGTCAAGTTGTTTTCATTTAATATACTCATTGTTTTATTTTCATTTTTGGCAAGACAATTATCAATTAAAAAAGAAATATTATGATCTTCTGATAAATTTATTAACTTAGCTATTTCTTTTTCTGTAATTTTTTTTTTATTAATAGAAAACATTTCTATTTTTTTTAACTCATTAAATAATGTTCCTCTATCCCCATTAGATTTATTAATTATCAAGTTAATATTTGATTGAGATATTGGGATATTAAGATTTTGAAAAAAACTAAGACATAATTTTGATAATGTTTGGTCATTATCTGGATAAAATGGAACACATATATATTTTTTGTTCTTCTCAAAAAAAGATCTCAACTTTGATTTTTTATCTAAAGTATCAGAATTTAAAATAATTGTTAAATCATCAACAAGTCTCGTTTCTAGATCTGCTATAATTTTTAAAATTTTATCTGTTGCTCTTTTAATTATAATGGTTCTTGCTTCTTCGAATAAAGATTTGGAAAAAGTACTTTCTAAAAAAGATATTGAATTTTCAAGTATTTCCTTTTCTTCGAAATTTAAAATATTCTTGGAATTTTTTAAAAGTATTTTTATACTTTCATTTTTCAAACCTTCATTTTTTCCATAAAAAAGAATTATTTTATTTTTATTTAAATCAATTTTATTTAATTCAAAAAACTTTATAATCATTTTAGTTGTGATAATCGAAGTATTAGTTTTCTTGTGATTGTGTTTGTTAAGTTAGTTTGTATATTCTCTTCATAATCATTTTCGTCCAACTTATTGCTCATGCTTTGCATGTTAAAGCTTTCACTGAAATTCATTTGACCATTATATTTTAATGATTGAATTGTAAATGTTGCATGTATTGTTATCTTATACTCTGTTGCGGAACCAGTAGAGTCTTTAGCAATTATATTTTTTAAATATTCGCTATTAAAAGAAATATTAAATTTATTTTCTGTTTCTCTTTTAGTGTAACTTTTTAAATTTGATAATATTAAATTGTTAATTTTTCTGGTTCCACTGGTGTTGTTTATGTTTATTCCAAAATCTGAATTATCAAAATTCATAAACATAGGAGAGTAACCGCATCCACTAATTAAAATAGAGAACAAAAATATTTTCAAAATTTTTTTAATGTTCATTGCTTAATAATAATATTTATTATTTTGTTTTTTATGAAGACAACTTTTAATATTTTTTTATTATTTAAATATTTATTTAATTTATTGTCTTTCTCAATGTCTAATAATAAGTTTTTTTCTGATCTCTCTCTTTTGGCTTGAAGTAATCCTCTTTTTTTTCCATTAATTTGAACTACTATTTTCACATTTTCCTCAATTAGTTTCTTCTCATCATATTCGGGCCATTCTTGATTAATCTTAAACTTATTTAATTCCAAACATTCTGAAGCAAAATGAGGAATGATTGGTAACAATGTAATTAAAATTTTATTATAATTATTTGCTAATGTTTTTGAGGTGTATTTATTGCTTGTCTCTTTATTTAAATAAGTACACATTTCGTGAATATTGGCGATAAGCACATTATAACTAAAAGAATCAAGATTATCAGACATTTTTTTTAAATATATGTTGGTATATTTTTCTAGATTTTCACTTGAGTCAAATTTATGATTTCTAGAAATTTCTAAAATTATTTTTTGATTTAAAGACCAAAGTTTTTGAATAAATTTATAAGATGATGCAATACCTTCATCAGACCATTGTACATCTTTTTCTGGCGGACTATCAGATAGAATAAATAATCTTACAGCATCAGCACCATAGTTTTGAATTATTTTTTCAGGATCAATAATATTTTTTTTTGATTTTGACATTGATTCTGAGGGTCCAACAACAACTTTTTTAGTATTATCTTTTTTCTCAAATTTTTCTCCATCTATAGTTTGTATTTCATCTGGACTTAACCAATTACCATCTTGAGTTTTGTATGTTTCGTGACAAACCATACCTTGTGTAAATAATCCTTTAAATGGTTCATCTATATCAATTTTTTTATTTCCATCTGAAATTGCCAACATAAAAAAACGTGAGTAAAGTAAATGCAATATTGCATGTTCTATCCCACCTATATATTGATCAACTGGCATCCAATATTTTATTTCTGATTCTTCAAAACCATAATCTTTGTTTTTTGGGGAACAAAATCTTAAAAAATACCAAGAAGAATCAACAAAAGTATCCAATGTATCAGTTTCTCTTACATATTTTTTCCCATCAATAATAATATTTTTCCATTCAAGTAAATTATCCAGTGGATTTCCGGATGTTTCAAATTTTTTTATATTCGGAAGTTTAACTGGCAACATTTCCTTAGGTATTTTTTTTGGATTACCTTTTTCATCATAAGCAATTGGAATAGGACAACCCCAATATCTTTGTCTTGAGACACCCCAATCTTTAAGCCTGAAGTTTATCTGTTTTTTTCCTAAATTATTTTTTTCTAAATAATCAATTGTAGTGATTATCGAATCTTCTGGGCATTTTAAATTATTTAAAAATGATGAGTTAAAAATATAACCTTCTCCGGTATATGCTTTATCTATTACTTTAAAAGTACTATCGGTTTTATTCGGTCTTACGACTGTGTTAACTTCAAGATCATATTTAAGCGCAAAGTCCAAATCTCTTTGATCATGAGCAGGACAGCCAAAGACAGCCCCTAAACCATAATCCATAAGTACAAAATTTGCGAAATAAACTGGTACTTTAATATCATTATCTAAAGGATTAATTGCAATAAGATCTGTTTTAAATCCTAGTTTTTCTGCATTCGCAATCGCCTCTTCAGTTGTTCCGGTAGTAGAACACTCTTTTTTAAATTTAATAAATTCTTTATCATTTTCATATAGTTTAGATATAGGGTGATCAACTGATACGGCAATAAACGACATACCAAACAGTGTATCTGGTCTTGTTGTAAAACAATTAATATTTTTTATTTGTTTTGAATTTTCAATCTTAAAACTAACTTCACAACCAAACGACTTTCCAATCCAATTTTTCTGCATCACTTTTACCTTATTTGGCCATTCATCAAGTGTGTTTAGATTTTCTAGTAATTTTTCTGAAAATTTAGATATATTAAAAAACCATTGATTTAATTTTTTCCTTTCAACATTTGCACCTGACCTCCAGCCCTTTCCGTCTATAACCTGTTCATTCGCTAAAACTGTTTGATCTACAGGATCCCAATTTACATATTGTTCTTTTCTATAAACTAATCCTTTATCATATAGTTCTAAGAAAAATTCTTGTTGGTGTTTATAATATTCTGGAGTGCATGTTGATATTTCTCTGTTCCAATCAATAGACAAACCCAATTTTTTTAATTGAGACTTCATATTTGAAATATTAGCTTCTGTCCAAGTTCTGGGATCTAAATTATTTTGTCTAGCAGCATTTTCAGCAGGCATCCCGAATGAATCCCATCCCATCGGGTGTAGAACATTAAATCCTTTAAGTAATTTGAATCTAGCCAATACATCTCCTATGGTATAATTTCTTACGTGGCCCATATGTATTTTTCCTGATGGATAAGGGAACATTTCTAGACAGTAAAATTTTTTTTTTGAATGATCTATTTGTGTCGAAAATGAATTATTATCTTCCCAAAATTTTTGCCATTTATCTTCAATTTTTTTGAAATTATATCTTTCCACAAAATGTCAAAATATTATTCGGTTCTGTTGTCCATGGAGCCAGTTGCGTTATATGGCTTAAAACTTTTGTCTGCAATTTGTTCTTTATAGATCGCTGCTTTTTTTAAAATTTCTTTAGTCAATTCTGCTCTTAAATTTCCTCCCTGCTCACTAACAATACAAGTATTCAGATTCTCACACTTTTTATAAAAAATTTTGATATCTAAAGCATCGGATCTAACTTCATTGGTAAGAAATCTAATTGTAATTTTGATAGATTCTTTTGAATTTTGATTATCAGAATACCAATCAGTAATTAAAAGTCCTCCACTATAATTAGCAGACTGGAGCGGCATAAAATCTATTGTGTCTAATGAAGCTCGCCATAAAGGGTTAGAGCTTGCAAACTCAAAATTTCCTGCTTTACCGTTCCCCCCAAAAGCATTATCTAATCTAAAACCTTTTCCTTCTTCTAAATTTTTTTTAACCCTTTCTTTTGGGTCGTAAGGTACTTTCCTTGCATCAGCTCCTGGTAGTTTTCCATTACAGGAGTAAGTGAAAAGTGAAAAAAATAATAGGATTATTAATGATCTAAGTTTCATAAATTTAAAATAATCTTGCTTTTAAAGAATAATTGTAAAATATATACATATTATTATTTAAAAACCCTCTTAAATCCATAATTTACAAGTGAATAATGTTGTATTTATACAACATTATTGGAAATTAAAGTAAAAATAATACAAAAAAGACTATTTAAAGAGATTTAAATGATATTTATGCAACGTTTATTATTAATAATAACAATAAAACAAGGAGTAAATAATATGAACATTAAAAAAGTAGGATTAACTGCTTTAGCTGGTTCTCTTATTGCTACATCAGCATTTGCTGGTTCAATGAGTGTTACTGGTTCTGCAGGTATATCTTTAAGTAACTCGTCAAACTATGACAATGGTAACTCATGGTCATCAGGTGACTCGATGAACTTTTCAGGATCTGGAGAGTTAGACAATGGTATCGTTGTTACTACTAAACAAGAGATTGATGGTGGTACACTAGATGACAGAAGTGTTGTTTTAGAATTACCAGATATGGGAACATTAACTTTCCATGCGCACGGTGGTGGAACAGCTATGTCATCAGTTGATGACGTTATGCCAACTGCATACGGTGAGTCTTGGGACTTAATTGGTCACACTGCGAGTGCAAGTACTAAAACAACTGGTCAAACTGATAAACAAGGTGCGATTGGTGGTTTTGGAACTAACAATTCATTCAAATATGTTGTACCAGAAATGGTTGAAGGTGTAGGTGTTGACCTATCATACGTACCATCAGGTGGAACAAGAACTGATGGAACTGTTTCATGGCATGTGTCTTACACAGGTGTTGAAGGTTTAACAGTTGGTTTTGCACAAGATGACAACGGTCTATCTGGAACATCAAAATTAGAAACTGAAACTATGTATGCTAAGTATGCATTTGGTTCATTCACAGTGGGTGTTCAAGAATCTGAACAATCTCAAGAAGGTGCTACAACATCAGATGATGATTTCTCAGCAATTGGTATTACTTACCAAGTGTCTGACGATTTAACAATCGGTTACCATGCATCTGAAAGAGAGTTCGGTGATCAAACACAAGATCAAGAAAACAAAAACTTATCAGTATCTTACACTACAGGTGGTGTAACTGTTGCTGCAGGTTGGGTATCTATGGATAACGTAGGTGGTTCAACAGCATCAAGAGACGATGTTGATGGTTATGCAATCGATATGTCTTTTGCATTCTAATTTAGTTTAGATTAATTTTAAAAGGGCCCCTTTTTAGGGGCCTTTTTTTTATTCAAAAAAAGATATCCCTGCAAAATTTGAAGTATTTAATAATTTAAGTTTAATTAAGTTTTTTTTAGATATACCTCCCAAAGCAGCAACTTCTTTTGAAGTAAAATTTTTTAAAAGTATAAATTTATAAATTCCTAAATAATTTTTATTCTTTTTAAATAAAGATGATAAAAAAATTTTTTCAACCTTTTGTCTTTCTTTTTCTTTTATTTCATTAAAATTATGAGCAGAACCAACAAGCACAAAATTTTTTTTAAATGAATAATTTAAATGTTTTAAACTTTTATTAAATGCTGGAATATATGCACCATCTAAATTTAATTTAACTGCCATTTTAACATTATTAGATAAATAAAATTTAATTGATTTTTTTTTACAATACTTTTTTATTTCAATAACAGTTGCTTCATCTTGTATTTTAACAGAGTAATTTCTATAAATTATAACTGTTTGCTTATCTTGTTTATCGATAATATTTGTATCAAATTTATTTATAAAGTAATATTTTCTCATTAAACTTATATGCATAATACAGTTAAAAATTTATTAAAAATTAAAAGTAACATTAAAGAATATTTGGATGAATTAAATACAAATAATTATCCAAAAATTATAGCGGTTTCAAAGACCTTTAAGATCGATATGATTTTACCACTTATAGAATTTGGTCATATTGATTTTGGAGAAAATAAAGTTCAGGAAGCAATTGAAAAATGGACAGAATTTAAAAAAGATAACTCTACAATTAAATTACACTTAATTGGTAAACTTCAAACAAATAAAGTTAAATTTGCAGTTAAATTATTTGATTTTATTCATTCTGTTGATAGTCAAAAGCTTGCAAAAAAAATTGCAGACGAGCAAAACAAAATAAATAAAAAAATTAAAATTTTTTTACAAGTTAATATTGGAGATGAAAATCAAAAATCGGGGATTAATAAAAAAGACCTGAGACATCTATTTCTTTATTGTAAAGAACTTGGTTTAGATGTAATTGGTTTGATGTGTATTCCTCCTGCAAATATTGATCCAGATGATTATTTTGATGAGATGAAAAAATTAAATAATAATTTTGGTTTTACTGAGTCTAGTATGGGAATGTCTTCAGATTATCTTAATGCTGTTAAACACGAATCAACATATGTTAGAATTGGTTCAAGTATTTTTGGTCAGAGATCTTAAAAAATTTTAATTTTTGTTTTTTTTCTTAACAATTTAAGCATAATCAAAAAATCTTTTTCTTTCATAGCTATACAACCAGCTGTTGGTTTATAATCTTTAGTTAGATGAATAAAAATGCAACTTCCCAATCCAGGAATAGGCTTTTTAAAGTTATATTTAATTGGGATTATAAGATTATACTTACTGTCTTTTCTTTTTAATTTTTCACATTTAATTTTTTTTTCTATTTTTATAAGCTTGTTATATTTTCTTGGAAAACGATTATCATCACACCACCCCATATCTTTTTTAATTTGAATACATTTTAGTAAAGTTATTGGTTTTTCCATACGATCTTTTCTAAAATAAAGGTTTTCAATTTCGAAGGTTCCCTTTGGAGTTTTTTTATCACCTTCTTTTTTGTTATTTGTTGAACCCTTTATTCCAATACAACATTTAAATTTAAACTCTTCTACTTGAAGAGTATGTTTATTTTTTACAAAAATTGTCATATTCTCTTTTTACGTGATTACTCAGAATTTAATTATTTATAAATTTACTTCATTATATAATATACTTGAAGAGCTTAGTTTAGATTTAAATTTTAATATTACATTTGCTGATAATGAGAAATCTTTAAAAAATAAAATAAAAGATCTTAATAGTTATTTAATTTTATCAAATAAAGAATATTTACATATCAGTAATCAACTAATTTTAGAAAATACTCCTATTAATATTTTTAAATTGGTCGAAAAAATAAATATTGAATTTTTAAAATTACAATTTAGCAGCCAATCACATGTTAAAGTCAAAAATTATAAGATTGACTTAAACTCAAGAGAGATAGAAATAAATAATAAAAAACTTAAGTTGACTGAAAAAGAAATAAATATAATTATTTTTTTATCAAAATCAAACAAGCCAGTTAGTACTGATGAATTAGAGAGAAAAGTATGGAGTTATCAATTTGATATAGAAACTCATACTGTTGAGACCCACATTTACCGATTAAGGAAAAAAATTTTAAATACATTTGATGACAATGAATTTATTATCAGTAACAAAAATGGCTATCAAATTAAATAAGAAAAATCCTATAGCTAAGAATCTTTTTACAAAAAAGTTTAAACCAAAAATAGTTAAACCTAAAAAAGGTAAGGGAAGCTTTAAAAGAAGGAAAAGTTAATCCTAAAGTCTTGCTCCAATTTGTTGAATTACTTTTGTTGACATTTCAGTGCCTTTTTCAAGACTCTGTTGTATTGATAATTTATTTATTTGCCCATATAAAAATCCAGCAGCAAAAAGATCACCAGCTCCTGTCAGATCTACAATCCGTAAATTTCTGTTAGCACCACATTCAAAGACCTTATCACCTTTAATTGCAATTGCTCCTTTCTCACCTCTTGTAACAACTATTAATTTATTCATTTTTTTTGAAAAATTAACAACTTCGTTAAAGTTTTTTGCTTCAATTAATGAAGTCATTTCCTGTTCATTGGCAAAAGTTATATCTAATTTATTTTTTACTAATTCTAAAAATTGAGGTTTGTGTCTATCTACACAAAAGAGATCTGAAAGTGACATTGCAACTTTATTTGCATAATTAATTGCTTTATTAAATGCTTTTTGAGGTTCACCTTCATCCCATAAATACCCTTCTAAAAAAATAATTTCACTTTTTTTTATAATATCAGGATTAAGATCATTTTCATTTATTTTTCCTGCAGTTCCTAAGAAAGTACACATTGTTCTTTCAGAGTCGGGAGTAACTAATATTAAACAAGTTCCTGTTGGTAACTCTTCTTTCTTTTTTGAATAAAAATAATCTACATTCTCTTTTTTCAATCCGTCCTCATATTTGCTGCCAAAATTATCATCAGAAATTTTTCCTATAAAACCAACCTTGTTTCCAAGTTGAGATATACCGACAATAGAGTTTGCAACAGATCCACCCGAAACTGTTTTTTCAATTTTTAGATTTTTTAATAAATTTTTAAATTCATTTTTATCAAAAAATAACTTCATCGTACTTTTTGTGAGATTATTTTGATTTATAAAATTGTCATCAACTTTACAAATTACATCTACTATTGCATTCCCTATTCCCAAGATCTTCATATTAGATTTTGTCCCATTTTTCCAAAGGTGGCATCATATTTTCTAAAAGTTCGCTATCTTTAGCCAAACATACAACATCACCAGATATAGATATTCTTTCATTATTTGATTTATTAAATTGTGTTCCATGCATAGCTTTTGATGGAAAAATGACTATATCATCTTCTTCTACTCTAATATCAACAGTTGGAGCATTGAACAAGTTGATCTCCTTAATAACACCTGCCTTTTTTAAAGTTGGACTGGTAAAAAGACTAGGAACAATTTCGTTTCTAAAATCTTCATTAAAAAATACTATATTTGAATCCCCTATATCTTTCTTTAAATAATACGCAAAAGATATGTGGGATTGCTGATGTTTGTGTTGCTTAATTCTTTCTTTATCATTTGAAATAGTTGCCCAAGATCTTGTCATGTATAAATCAATTGTATTTTCATTAATCCCTAAATGCTTCAAATAGCTTAACAACTTAGTTTTAATTTGTTTGAAAAGTAATTCAAATTTTTGATTT
>CACDLV010000015.1 GCA_902553675.1 uncultured Pelagibacteraceae bacterium | reverse complement strand
ATGAAGGTACTGAAATTAAAATATATCTTCCAACAAAATAATTAATTTAAAAAGTTGTTTAAAATTAACTCTTATTCGATCAATATTTAACAAATCTTTTGTTGATTTGTATCCTATTTTAATTAAATTTTTAATATGATTAAGGTATTGAATAGTATTTTAATTATCTTATTTGTTTTTATGTCGATGATTACTAAAAGTATATCATCGGATATATCTACAATTCTAAGGAATCAACAATTAACTGTATTCGATATTGGTGTTTTTAGATTACAAGAAGATTTAAAAAGCACTTATTCTGAAATTAAAAAACATAAAGATGTCCCATACGAAGATATTTACATGGATGTTCTCACTTCATATCGAAACAATTCAGTAGATCTAATTATTTCAATTCCTGTAAACGAAAATTTAAAAAAAGAAAACTACATGTCAGATTCATTTAGATGTAGAAATATATTTAATTCTGTCAGAGATCATTTACTAAGAAATGAAAATATGAGTAATTATAGATTTACTATGGCAACAAGTTATTTAACATCTATATTTTCAACTCCAAGTAGTTGGCCCAAATGGCGTTATGATCAAAGTGTTCTTGAGGAATTAGTTAATCTCGTGAAATTGGAAGTTATTTTAAGGCCTACAACAGAACTTGCTTTTAAGGATAATGTTAATCCAGTTTCATGCAAAGGTGGTTTGGAAACCGAAAAAAATGAGATTATTATCTCAATGAAATACAACTAAAAAGTTACCTTTTTAACAAAACTGTAACAATTCTGTAATATTAAAGATTCAATAAATTTATACGAGTCTGAAATCTTTTAATTAATAATGAAAGGATTAAAGATAATGAAAAAACTAACTATAATAATTGCTTCGCTTGTTGCTTTAACAATTGCGACAGTTGCTCAAGCAAGAGATCAAATTAAAATAGTTGGTTCATCTACAGTATTCCCTTACGCGACTGTTGTTGCTGAAAGATTCGGTGGTTCAGGATTTAAAACTCCTGTAATCGAATCGACTGGTACTGGTGGAGGAGCTAAACTATTCTGCGCTGGTGTTGGTGAACAACATCCAGATATTACAAATGCATCAAGAGCCATGAAAGATAAAGAAAAAGCTCTATGTAAAAAAAATGGAGTTAATGAAATCGTTGAGATCGTTATTGGTAATGACGGTATTACATTAGCTTATAGTAAAGATGCAAAACCAATTAACTTTACTAAAGAGCAATTATATTTAGCATTAGCTGCACATACAGTTGTTGATGGTAAATTAGTTCCAAATATTTATAAAACTTGGGACCAAATTGATCCAAGTCTACCTAAACAGAAAATTTCTGTAATGATCCCTCCAGGAACTTCTGGAACAAGAGATGCTTGGAATTCTTTGGTAATGAAAAAAGGTATGACTAAAGAAGCTAAAGCTCTTTATAAAGCTGGTTATGAGGCTGGAAATAAAAAATACAAAAAACCTCAAAAACTTTATAGAGAAGATGGTGCTGCTATTGAAGTTGGTGAAAACGATAGTTTAATCATTCAAAAATTAGTACAAGATAAAGACATGTTTGGTTTCTTTGGATTTAGTTATTTCTTAGCTGCTAAAGACAAATTGCAAGCTGCTAGCATTGATGGTGGTCAACCATCTCTTGCGAGTATTCAAGACTACAGTTATGCAGTTGCAAGACCATTATTTTTCTATGTGAAAAAAGCTCACGTTGGTGTAATCCCTGGATTACATGAATTTGTAAAAGAGTTCACTACAACTAAAGCTATAGGTAAAAATGGCTATTTGGCTGATATTGGTTTAGTACCATTAGATAAGAAGTTGTACAAGACAACTAGAACTAATGCGAAAGATCTTGTTGCAATGGCTGACTAATAAAGCTGGTTAACAAATAAAGATAAGGGGTCTTTTTAGACCCCTTTTTTTTTAAGAAAGTGTAAAGTAAAACATTAGGAGATTCTTTGAACTTAGTTATATTCATCTTTATTGTACTTCTTGGTTTTACTAGTTACTATTTTGGAAGAAAAAAAGCCTACTCAATTCAAGCAACAAATACTAGATTAACAGCACTTCCACAATTTTATGGGTATTATTTAGCAATATGGTGCGCAATACCCGCTTTTATTATTTATTCTTTATGGGCAATATTTGAGCCGAGTATAGTTAAGTTAATAATTTTAAGTGATTATAGCAATCAAGGATATCTTGATGACGAACTAAATCTAATTTATGAAAAAACTAAATCATTATCTCGTGGTCAGTTTAGTGGAGAAATTACTACTTATCTTGAAACATCTGCAGAAAAATATTTAAATCTTCGATCTATAGCCCAAAACTCTAAAGTTGTTTTAATTTTGGCAATAATTATAGCTTCTATAGTTTATGGTTATAAAAGAATTTCTTCAAACAACAGAACAAGAGAACCGGTTGAAAAATTTTTAAATACTGTTTTATTTACAGCTTCTTTGGCAGCTATATTAACAACTATTGGAATTGTTTTTTCATTAATATTTCAAACTATCGATTTTTTTAAAGTAATTCCCTTGTTTGATTTTATTTTTGGAACTCATTGGTATCCAGCTAAAGCATTTGTGAGAGATGCTTCTGAGCCTTTAGATCCATCAATGTATTCTGATACATTTGGGGCTGTACCAATTTTTGCCGGAACATTTTTTATAGCATTAATTGCAATGTGTGTTGCTATACCAATTGGATTGATGAGTGGAATTTATTTAGCTGAATACGCTTCAACCAAAGTAAGACAATATGCAAAACCTTTAATTGAAATTTTAGCAGGCATACCAACTGTAGTTTATGGTTTTTTTGCAGCTTTAACAGTTGGACCATTCCTTAAAGATATAGGAACGGCAATGGGATTAGAAGTATCTGCAGAGAGTGCTCTAGCTGCAGGGGGTGTAATGGGGATAATGATTATTCCGTTTATATCTAGTTTGAGTGATGACGTTATTACTAGTGTTCCTCAAAGTTTAAGAGATGGTAGTTATGCAATGGGGGCTACTAAATCAGAAACAATAAAAAAAGTTATTTTTCCAGCAGCATTACCAGGAATTGTTGGTTCTATCTTGCTAGGTGTTTCCAGAGCTGTTGGAGAAACAATGATTGTAGTTATGGCTTCAGGCCTTGCAGCCAACTTAACATTTAACCCTTTAGAATCTACTTCAACTATCACTGCTCAAATTGTCGTAATATTAATTGGAGATCAGGCCTTTGGAGATCCTAAAACCCAGGCAGCATTTGCACTAGGTATGACATTGTTTTTGGTAACACTTAGTTTAAATATTTTTGCATTAAGAGTTGTTAAAAAATATAGGGAAAAATATGAATAAAAATAAAGAAAAACTCCTAAATTCTAGATATAGGGCCGAAAAAAGATTTCAATTTTACGGGAAAAGCGCAATTTTTTTAGCTCTATTATTTTTAACAATTTTTATTTTTAAAATCTTTTCTACTGGCTATACAGCGTTTCAGAAAACTTGGTTGATTGTACCAGTCACCTTTGATGCTGAAACCATGTACCTTGACGAAAATCCTTCTAAAGAAGACTTAGAGGATGCAGATTATTTTGATCTAGCTTTACAAACAATGTTTAATTTAGATAAAAGTGCCTCAGAAAAACAACAAAATGATCTGAAGAGAATGGTCTCTTACTTTTTTGAAAGAGAGATTAAAAGGGAGCTTTTAAATGACCCTTCATTAATTGGAAAAACTAAAGATGTTTACTTAACTGCTTCAGATGATTTAGATCAAGTATTTAAAGGCAATTATCCAAGGGATTTACCCGAAGATCAAAGAAGAGTTACAGATTATCAATTAAAGATTTTTGATCAACTTGTAGAACAGGGAAGAGTTGAAAGTAAATTCAATTTAAGTTTTTTTACATACCCAGATTCAAGAGAGGCTGAATTAGCTGGTATAGCAAGCTCATTTATGGGATCGATTTTTTCTATTTTAGTTTGTTTAGTTATTGCATTTCCTGTTGCAGTGCTAGCAGCTATTTATTTAGAGGAATTTGCACCAAAAAATAGACTTACTGATTTTATTGAGGTAAATATAAATAACTTAGCAGCTGTTCCATCAATTGTTTTTGGTCTTTTGGGACTAGGTATTTTGCTGGCTGTATTTCAGTTACCTAGATCAACACCTCTAGTTGGTGGAATAACTTTATCGTTGATGACATTGCCAACAATAATTATTGCCTGTAGAGCATCTTTAAAAGCAGTTCCTCCAAGTATAAGAGAGGCTGCACTTGCAATGGGCGCTAGTAAAATGCAAACTACAATGCATCATACAGTGCCATTATCTATGCCAGGAACTTTATCAGGTACAATTATTGGCTTGGCTCAAGCTTTAGGTGAAACTGCACCTTTGATATTGATTGGTATGGTAGCTTTTGTAAATACAATTCCAGGATCTCCTTTAGATCCAGCTGCAAGTTTGCCTGTACAAATTTATATATGGGCAGAGAGTGCTGAAAGAGGATTTGTCGAGAAAGTTTCTGCTTGTATTATGGTCCTATTGGGATTTTTAATCATAATGAATTTGTTTGCACAAATAATTAGACATAAATTTGAAAAAAAATGGAGTTAAGATGATAAAGATAAATTCAAAAAATGTAGATGTTTTCTATGGAAAGAAACAAGCTCTATTCAATATAAACTTAGATATTGAAGAAAATCAGGTTACAGCACTAATTGGTCCTTCAGGTTGTGGTAAATCTACTTTTTTAAGATGTCTTAATAGAATGAATGATGTGATTGATATATGCAGAGTTAAAGGTCAGATTATTATCAATGATTTTGATATCAATGACAAGAGTTGTGATGTAGTTAGATTAAGAGAAAAAATTGGTATGGTTTTTCAAAAACCAAATCCTTTTCCTAAAACTATTTATGAAAACATTTCTTATGGCCCAACAATTCATGGCATGGCTCAATCAAAAAATGAAATGGATGAAATAGTTGAAAATAGCTTAAAAAAAGCAGCGTTATGGGAAGAGGTCAAAGATAGACTTCATGAACCAGGAACTGGTTTGTCTGGTGGACAACAACAAAGATTATGCATAGCAAGGGCTATTTCAGTTAAACCTGAAGTTATTCTTATGGACGAGCCTTGTTCTGCTTTAGATCCTATTGCTACAGCTCAAATAGAAGAACTAATTGATGAGTTAAAAAAAGACCATACTATTATAATAGTTACTCATTCAATGGCTCAAGCAGCAAGAGTATCCCAAAACACAGGCTTTTTTCATTTGGGAGAATTGATAGAACATGGTTCTACTGATAAAATATTTAAGAATCCTGAAAATAAAAGAACTCAGGATTATATTACAGGGAGGTTTGGATAATGGTTGAAGCACCACACACGGTTAAGTCTTACGAGGAAGAACTTAAAAATTTAAATAGTAATATAATTAAAATGGGTGGTTTTTGCGAGGAGTCATTAGGCAAGGCTATTCAAGCCATTACCACAAGAAATAGTGATAATGCGGAAGCTGTTATAAAAGATGACGAAAAAATAGATAAGTTTGAAACTTTAATAGAGCAACAGGTGGTAAATCTAATTGCTTTAAGACAACCAATGGCAATAGATTTAAGAGAAACTGTAACCGCATTGAAAATTTCATCTGATTTAGAACGAATAGGTGATTTGGCAAAGAATATTTCAAAAAGAACATTATTATTAAATGAAAATTTACCAAAAAATTTGACCGAAGCTTTGGTAAGAGTTTCTTCTAATGTTCAAAAACAACTCAAATCTATTTTGGATGCATATTTAGATAGGTCATCTGCTATGGCTATAAATGTCTGGGAAGGTGATGAACAAATAGATGATTTAACAAATTTATGTATGCAAGAAGTAATAAAATATTTGAAGGAAGACGAAAAAAATCTAGATGATGGTACTCATTTATTATTTGTTACTAAAAATATTGAACGTATCGGTGATCACACAACAAACGTTGCAGAGCAGGTATATTATTTAGTTACAGGAGAGTATTTAGAAGGAGATCGTCCAAAAGGAACAGAGCCAATAGTAACAGGAGAAAAGTAATAAATGTCTGCTCACGTGTTTATTGCTGAAGATGAAACTTCAATAGTAACGCTGCTAAAATATAATCTTGAAAAAGAAGGTCACAAAGTAAGCTATTCCGAAAATGGTGAAGATGCACTTAAACAAATTAAAGATAAGCATCCTGACTTAATATTAATGGATTGGATGTTGCCAGATTTGTCAGGTGTTGAAATATGTAAGAATTTAAAAAAAGACAAAAAGTATAACGACATACCTGTAATAATGTTGACAGCAAAAGGTGAGGAAGAGGACAAATTAAGAGCTTTTGATACAGGTGCAGATGATTATGTAACAAAGCCATTTAGTCAAAAAGAACTTAATGCAAGAATTAAATCACTACTTAGAAGATCAAAACCACAATCATCTGCAGATGTTGTTGAGTTTACAGATCTAAAAATAGATAGAATAACAAAAAGAGTTTATAGAAATAATGTTGAAATAAATTTAGGTCCTACAGAATTTAAATTATTAGATTTTTTTATCAAAAATCCAAAAAGAGTATATTCACGAGAACAACTATTAAACAATGTTTGGGGTGAAAATATTTATGTAGAGTCTAGAACAGTCGATGTACATATTAGAAGATTAAGACAAGCTATTAATATAGATAAAACCAAACCATTAATTAGAACTGTAAGATCAGCAGGTTATTCATTAGAATCTTGAAGGTCTTTAGGTCTCATAAATTCCTTAATTAAACCACTTCCATCTAATTTATTCCATTCATTAAAATCAAAATAAATTTTTGCAAAAGCTGATGTTGGAAATTTATAGTTTAATAACTTAAAATGATTGTTGTTATGATTTTTTGTCAGTGATCGTACTAGATTTCTAACAGCAGGCTCGTGGTTAATTAAAAGCACAGATTTAAATTTTTTAGGTGTTTTCTTTATTATATCTATAATTTTATCTTCACTTGATAGGTATAATTTTTTTGAAGAAATAATTTTTTTTGGTTTTTCTATTTTTTTTAATAAAATTTTTAACGTTTTCTTTGTTCTTTTTGATGATGAAAGTAATATGTAATCAAACTTATATTTTTTTTTAACAAAAAATTCACAAATCTTTTTTGCATTTTTCTTGCCACGCTTACTTAAAGGTCTTTCATGATCCTCAAGATTTGGATGGTCCCAGCTAGATTTTGCATGACGCATAACGTATAATTTGAGCATAAAGTTTAAATATATGACTGCATTAAAAAAACAAGATAAAGAAATACTTAGATCTAAATACATAAATAGAGAATTGTCTTGGCTCAAATTCAACGACAGAGTTCTTCTAGAAGCCCAAAATATTGAAAACCCACTTTATGAAAGAATTAAATTTTTATCTATAGCTGGATCAAATTTAGATGAATTCTTTATGGTACGTGTCGCGGGTTTATATAGTCAAATCAAGCAAGAGGTAGATTCTCTTAGCTCTGATGGTCTTACTCCTGATGAACAAATGAGAGAAGTTATTTTGGAAACAAATAATCTTCTTAATAAACAAAATAAAATATATAGAGATTTAATTCTTCAATTAAAAAAAGCAAATATAAGTATAGTTAAACCTGAAAATTTAAGTAAATCGGATCAAAAAAGATTATTTAAAATTTTTAATGAAGAAATTTACCCTCTGCTAACACCATCGGCAATAGACCCAGCTCATCCCTTTCCATTTATTGCAAATCAAGGAAGAGCATTAGTTATGAGATTAAATAAGAAAAATAAAAAAAGAGTTTTAAATGCAATAATAGTAATTCCAAAAGCTTTATCAAGATTTATTGAAATAGATGGAAATAAAAGTTTTAAAAAATTTTTAATTATTGATGATGTTATAAGTTTTTTTGCTTCTGAAATATTTCCTGATCATGATTTAGATAAAAAAATGTTATTTAGAGTTATAAGAGATAGTGATGTAGAAATTCAAGAGGAGGCCGAAGATTTAGTAAGATCTTTTGAATTGGCTTTAAAAAGAAGAAGAACAGGTGACATCGTACGTTTAGAAATTTTAAAAAATAGTAATAATGACTTAATTAAGTTTATAACCAATAAGTTAAACGTAAAATCTGAATACATCTATGAAATTGAAGGCATTGTTGGAATTCAAGATATCGACCAAGTTTGTAAAATTAAAAATTCTAAATTAAGATTTAAAAATTTTAATCCCAGAGAGGTTGAGAGATTAAAGGAATTTAATAATAATTTTTTTGATACTATAAAAAAAAAGGATTTAATAGTTCATCACCCTTTTGAAACATTTGATGCTGTCGTTGAGTTTTTAAATCAAGCTGCATATGATAAAAAAGTTATAGCAATTAAACAAACTCTATACAGAACAACGTTAGACTCTCCAATTGTTAAAGCCTTAATAACAGCAGCTGAAAATGGAAAGACAGTAACCGCTTTAATAGAGATCAAAGCAAGATTTGATGAAGAAGCAAACATTCAACTTTCAAGAAGTTTAGAAAAGGCAGGAATTCAAATAGTTTATGGTTTTGCAAAATATAAAACACATGCAAAATCATCTTTAATATTAAGAAAAGAGCAGGGAAAAATTCAAACTTATATACATCTGGGAACTGGCAATTATCACCCAGTTAATGCAAAAATTTATACTGACTTATCTTTGTTTAGCTCTGATAAAAAAATAGCAACTGATGTAGAAAAATTTTTTAATTATGTAACTGGTTATTCAAAACCACGAAATCTTAGTAAAATATCTATATCACCAATTAATCTTAGGGAAACTTTGAACAAATGTATTGCTAACGAGATAGCAAATGTCAAAAAAGGTAAAAAAAGTGAAATATGGGCCAAAATGAATTCCTTAGTAGATCCAGCGATAATTGATAAATTTTACGAAGCTTCAAATGCTGGAGTAAAGATATTTTTATTTGTAAGAGGTGTTTGTTGTTTAAGACCTGGAGTTAAAGATAAATCTGAAAATATAATAGTTAAAAGCATGATTGGAAGATTTTTGGAACACTCAAGAATTTATTGTTTTTCAAATGGAAAAACAATGCCTAGTAGAGATGCAAAAGTTTTTATTTCATCAGCAGATTTAATGCCAAGAAATTTAAATCGAAGAGTTGAACTTCTAGTTCCAATTGAAAACCAAACAGTCCATGAACAAGTTCTTGATCAAATTATGTTAGCTAATTATTTAGATAAAAAACAAAGTTGGGAACTCGATGCTAGTGGAAATTATAAAAAAATAAAATATAGTGAAAATGATTCTTTTTCAGCCCATGATTATTTTATGAATAATCCTAGTTTATCTGGAAGAGGTAAAGCTAAATTAAAAATGAAACCGAAAAAATTAAACTTAAGATTAATTAAAAGTGGAAATTAAAGTTTTTAAAAATAAACAAAATTTAAAATTAAAACCTGCTAAATTAGCAGTTATTGATATAGGATCTAATTCTATTAGGATGCTAATTTATGAAGATTTTAGCTCTTCTCGTGTGCCATTTTTCAATGAAAAAGCTGTTTGTGAACTTGGTAAAAATTTAGATAAATCAAGAAAACTTCATAAGTCTGGTGTTGATTATGCTCAAAAAGTATTGAAGAGATTTTCAGAGATTTTAAATGTTTCTAAAATTGTTAATTTAAAAATAATAGCAACTGCTGTTTTAAGAGAAGCAACTGATGCAAAACCATTTGTTGAATACGTAGAAAATCTTTTTAAGAAAAAAATAGAAATCTTAAGTGGTGAGGAAGAAGCAATTTGTTCAGCAGAAGGTGTTAAAATTGGATTTGATAATGTAGATGGGTTAGTTGCCGATCTTGGTGGAGGTAGTTTAGAACTAGCTCGAGTTGAAAATGGTTTGATCACTAATAAAACATCTTTACCCTTAGGTGTTTTAAGATTAATAAATAATCCAATTGTAAAAAAGAGAAACCTTTCCAAATATATAAAAAAACTTTTGAGAGATGAGAAATGGTTATCTAAAAAAAAATTTGAAAACCTATATTTAGTTGGTGGAACATGGAGAGCTTTATTTAAACTTCATCTTTTTCAAAATAAACACCCTGTCCACATAATCCATCAGTATTCAGTAAATTATGAAACTATATCGACATTTGTAGAAAAAATAGCATCGTTCAACAAAGCAAAACTAAAAACAGTTGAATATATATCTAAATCTAGAACACCCTATCTACCATATAGCTCTATAATATTAGATGAGATCATGAGAGCAACAAATCCAAAAAACATAATATGCTCTATAAGCGGTATTAGAGAGGGATCTCTTGCAACAGATTACTTTAAAAATATTGATAACTCTCAAGTTTTTGAAAAATCATTAGAATATATTTCAAAGAAAAGAGGTGATTTGGGATTAACTTACAAAAAGTATCATGAATTTATCAAACCTGTATTTGATGGTAATGAACATTTCGATGAAAAATTGCTTAATTTAGCTTGTGTTTTAAGTCATATGGATTGGGGACTTGGTGCTTTTCAAAAAGCAGAATTAGTTTTTCAAGAAACATTAAATACTCCGTTATTGAGACTTTCACATAAAGAAAGAATTCAAATAGCTCTTTCATGTTATTGGAGGTACTGCAGCATTAAATACAACCCTAAAATAGAATATTTGACATTTTTAAATAATAATGAAATTTTTTCTAGTAAACAAGTTGGTGCAGCCTTAAGATTTGCTCACTCACTTACATCTATTTCTACTATCTTCTTAGAGGAATTTAAATTGTATAAAAGAGGTAACTCTGTATTTTTAAAAATTCCAGCACAACATCAAGAAATAATTTCTAAACAAGTTACAAAAAGATTTAAAGCTCTTGCGCGAGAATTATTTTTAGAGCCGAGAGTAATTTACTCAAATAATTAAAATTTAATTTAACCTATTACAACTTATACGTTAGTGATTTTTTTTTATAAAACAAAAACATACCGATATGAGAGGCGTTATTAAATTTACCATTCTTAATTAATTTAATTATTTGATGATCTGAAACTATGTGGATTTTTATTCCTTTTTCAGGCTTTGAAATTTTAATAAGATTATTACAAAAAAAACCAGTAATTTTAGTGGTGAGTCGACCTGGTTCAGAATAAAATGAAGTAATTTTTCTCAATTTATTTCTTGATTTATACCCTGTTTCTTCAATTAATTCTTTTTTAGCAGATATTAAAGCTGTTTCATGTTTTTCAATTATACCAGATGGAAACTCAAAATTAATTTGATTTATAGGAATCCTTTTTTGTGAAACCAAAATATACTTGTTCTTAATTTTGGGTATTACGATTGAAAGGTTTGAGGTTTTTAAAAAATGATAAAATTCATTTTTTTTAAATTTTTTATTAATTAATTTAATATTGTTTGTTAGTTTTAAATTTTTCAATCTTTTTCTAAGAATAATTTTTTTGCGATATAAACAGCAATTAACATACCAATTAATTCTGCAACTATATAAAAAGGAGTGTTTAAATAACTTATACCAGTAAACGACTCTGTGAATGTTCTTGCTATTGCTACAGCAGGATTTGCAAAAGATGTTGATGAAGTAAACCAATAACCAGCTGTAATATATAACCCCACAGATGCAGCTACAGTAATTTTACCTGACTTCATAGATCCAAAAATAATGATTATTAGTCCTAATGTTGCAATAATTTCTGATACAAAAATATAGATTCCATCTCTTGATTTTGTTGATAATTCAAAAATCTGATGTTCAAAAAAGAAATTTGCTAAAGCTACACCTAGTAAACATCCAAGGATCTGAGCACAAATATAAAAGGGTAGAAGGTTTTTTTTTAACTTTCCAGTAATTGTCATAGCAATACTTACAAATGGATTGAAATGAGCCCCAGACACATCAGCAAATACTGTTATTAAAACAAACAATCCAGCTCCAGTTGCTATAGTATTTGCAATTAGCATTACCGCTGTATCATTGGTAAGATTTTCTGCCATTAAACCTGACCCAACTATGATCATTACTAGAAAGCAACTTCCAATAAATTCTGAAAGAAAATATTTATTTTTATTTTTCATCTAGCCAATCTTTAATTTTATTGCTTATAATATTGAAAGTGTTTCTAATGATTATTTGCTTTTCTTCGTCATTAGCATTTTGAAGTTTAGTTACTGGATCGTCTATATCCCAGTGTATAATTTGATTTTTATCAGGCCAAATAGGACATACCTCATTATTTGCGTTATTGCATACCGTTATTACATGATCCATCTTTATTTCATTATTGATAAACTCTTCAAAGTTTTTAGAACTATAATTAGTTAGATCATAATTTTTATTTTTCTCTAAAAAACTTCTAACATCAATATTGATTTCTCCAGACGGGTTACTACCAGCACTAAAAGCTTTTAATTTATTTGAGTATTCGTTATTAATAATACTCTCAGCAATAATGCTTCTTGCTGAATTTCCTGTGCATACAAATAAAATATTTTTCATTAAAAAATAATTTTATAAATACCAATTACAAATAATGGAATTTGTAATCCAAAATTTGTTAAAATAGCCTTATCCTTTAATAAGAAACCTGAAATTGTCCATCCAACAACCCCAAGCCCATGAAAATAAATATTCAGTGGGTAAATATTAAGATTTGTAAGTAAAATACCAGTTAACACTAAGAGTGTACTGATCCACTTTAGATATTTTTTTAAAAATGACATTCAAAATTTATATGAATGTTTTGTTAAAGATTTATTACAATAAACTTTAATGTGATTTAATTTTTTTGAAGCTCATAGATAGAAACATAATGTTTCTTCTTAGGCAGTGGGATTATGGTTGGAACTTTAGTCAATCTTGGTTTTATTGATTTATTTCCTACAATGATATTTTTATCATAATTTTCTAAATCAACTTCAGGATGAGGGTTTCCATCATTGATTAATGGCCACGCATCACAAGCTCTATAACCAAATAAAATTAAGGGTCTTGAGTTATTCATTTGATTGTGTCCAGACCCATGAACTGATCTACAATGAAAAAATACTACTGTTCCTGCTGTCCCAGTTATAGAAACACTATCTTTGGTTCCTATTTTATTTTTCCTAGTGTCTATTTTTCCAACAAAATAATTTTCTTTGCTGTGGTGGCTGTACAATTTCTTTTTGTGTGAATTCTTTATTATTTTAAGTGGCCCATTTTTTTCGTAGCAATCATCTAAATATATGCCAACTGTAATTAAATCATCGTTTGTATGCGGGTAAAAAGCCCAATCTTGATGCCATCCAATTTCGCTACCTTTTTTCTTATTAGGAAGCTTAAAATTTAATTTACCTAGATGAAATCTAACTGTTCCACCTAACAATTTTTTAGCTATGGATATAATCCTCTTATCTCTAGATAATTCATAGAAAACTTTATGCCTGTTCTGAGGATTATTTAGTCTTAAAATTTCTTTATTTTTTGGAGAACTCGAATTGTAGACAAAATGGAAATTATTGTAAGATTGAGTTCCATTTGTAGCATTACTTTTTTTTCTTTTTTTTTCTTTTGAAATTACTTCATTAACAATTTTATTTATTTTATTTATCTTTGTTTGAGGAATTAGATTCTCTTTAACCAAATAGCCTTTTTTTTTAAATAAATTTAAATCATTCATAAATGTAGATTATAAATAAAAATAAATCTTCTTATAAAAAAATACAATGTTTAATTAAATTATTAATAAAATTTATTAATTTTAAATTATTTATTTAATGCATCTTCAAGATAATCTAATCTATCTTGACCCCAAAAAATCTCATTATTTAAGACATACGAGGGAGCACCAAATACATGGTTATCAACCGCATCTTTTGAATTTTTTTGGAACTCAATGTTTACTTCCTCAGTTAAAGCTAGGTTCTTCATCTCTTCAAAATTTAAATTTAATTTTTCACAAATTTCCTTCAATATTTTGTGATCTGAAAGATCTTTATCCATAGACCATAAATATTTTAAACACTCATTTCCAAAATGAAGTTTATTTCCCATTTTATTTGAAGCTATTACAAATTTTGCTGGCAAATGTGGATCACTAGGTGGAAAAAATTTTGGCTGTTTAACAATTGGCAAACCTAATTTATTTGAAATTCTCTCCATTTCTAAAAGTCTGTACTTTTGTCTAGCTGGGTGTCTTTTAGGAACTGGTATTCCTCCAGTATTTGGAAAAATTTCACCCACTAAATCAAGTGGTTTTTCTATTACTTCTAAATTATATTTGCTAACTATTTTTGTAAACCTATCAGCACCTAGATAAGTAAATGGAGACAATACACTAAAATAATATTCAATTTTCATTATTTATTTAATTAAGTGCAAACTGTTTAATTTTATCAAATTCAAAATGATCTGCTATGTCCTTTTGAGCATAATAAACATCTTGAACTTCACCGTCCTCATTAATTAAAACGTCAGTGACAGCTATATCTAAATGCCCTTTTATTCTTGTAGGAATATATCCTTTCATCATAGCAGGAATAATTTTATGCGCTTTAAACAACATTGCGTTTAGTGTTTTACTCACTGATCTTTCAATTTCATATTTTTGAAAATATTCAAAATTTTCATCTGCTAACACTGTGAATGGTAAATTCTTATGTTTATCCATATACAATTTCAAATTATCTACAGGTGAATGAAATATACCAATATGAGTGAAGTTATCTCCAAGCTCTCCAAATCTCTTATTGATCTCATTTAGTCGAAGATTACAAAAACTACATCCAGCTATACGATAAAAAGTTAATAAGACTTTTTTACCTAATGTTTGAGATAAATTAAAAGAATTACCTTCCTTATCTGGTAGTGTAATTTCCTCTAATTTATCACCAATATTTATTTTCATATTCCATTAATATACAGAAATATGAGCTAATGTTAACAACCTTTAAATGACGCGGACATATTTTTAATTAAATCAAAATATAAATCTTTACCTGGGTTTAATGTAGCTCCTAGAGGATCTACAACTCCAGTTTTAATATTCATATCTTTAGCAACTGCCTTGATAATATCAGGGTTAAATTGAGGCTCTGAAAATACACAAGCAACTTTATCGTGCTCAATTATTTCTCTAATCTCAGCCAATTGTTCTGCTCCAGGCATTACATCGGTATTAACTGTAAAAGCACCTAATATATTTACATTAAATCTTTTTTCAAAGTATTGATAAGCATCATGGAATACAATTGAAGCAACACTGCTACTTAAATCAGTCATTACATCAATTGTAAGTTTATCGATTTCTTTTAAAGCATTAGCTAAATTGCTTTTGTATTTAGCCTCATTTTTTGGATCATTTTCAATTAGATGCTCAGCCATTTCATTTAACATAGCTTTTGCATTAATTGGGTCTAACCAAATGTGTGGATCAAATTCACCATGTGCATGTCCATCATGATCGTCATGTCCGTGATCGTCGTGATCATCTTCCTTTTTACCGTGGTCATCATCATGTCCATGGTCGTCATGATCATCTTCTTTTTTACCGTGATCGTCATGATCGTGATCATCTTCCTTTTTACCGTGGTCATCATCATGTCCATGGTCGTCATGATCATCTTCTTTTTTACCGTGATCGTCATGATCGTGATCATCTTCCTTTTTACCGTGGTCATCATCATGTCCATGGTCGTCATGATCATCTTCTTTTTTACCGTGATCGTCATGATCATGTTCGTCAAAAATATTTCTTTCTCTAAATTTTAATACTTGCAATCCTTTAGTATCCATTAATTCAATTTTTTCTGCTTTCTTCGCAATTGAACTCAATGGTTTTTCTAAAAAACTCTCTAAATCTTCACCAACCCAGAATATTAGGTCAGCATTTTGAAGCATTTTTGCGTGTGAAGGTTTCATTGCAAATCCGTGTGGAGATGCATATCCATCAACTATTAAATCAGGTTTAGCAATACCATCCATTAAGTAACTGGCTAATGAATGAATTGGTTTAATAGAAGCAACTACTTTTATTTCAGCATTTGCTGGTGTAAGGAATGTGAGAATTGATAATATTGAGAATATAAGTGGTATTTTTTTAATATTTTTCATAATAATTAATTTAATTGGTTGTTATAATATAACGTTATGTAATAATATAACATTTATAAGTCAAGCAATATATGAGTTCAGAAAATAGTACATTGGTAAAATTAAATAACGCTGGTTTTAAACAAAATGATAAATGGCTAGTGGAAGGTGTTTCATTAACTGTTGAAAAAGGGAAAATTGTTACCCTAATTGGACCTAATGGATCTGGAAAGAGTACTACTGCAAAAATTGCATTGGGAATTTACAAAAACATAGAAGGAAGTGTTGAGAAATATACAAATAAAGTTGGATATGTTCCTCAAAAAATATCTATTGATTGGACCTTACCGTTAAGAGTTTATGATTTTATGCTTCTAACAGAAAATATTAAAGATGAGGCAATTGATGAAGCACTTACATTAACAGGTGTTATCCATCTTAAGAATAAAAATTTAGGAAATTTATCAGGTGGTGAATTTCAAAGAGTTTTAATCGCAAGAGCAATTTCAAAAAAACCTGAATTATTAGTTCTTGATGAACCTGTTCAAGGAGTTGATTACACTGGTGAGATTGCTTTGTATGAATTAATAAAAAGAATTTCTGATTCACTAAACTGTGGAATTCTATTAATCTCACATGATCTACATACCGTTATGACCGCAACTGATCATGTTGTTTGTTTAAATGGTCACGTATGTTGCTCAGGTACACCTATGGATGTTGCTAAAAACAATGAATATAAAACTTTATTTGGTGAACAAGCATCTCAAATTCTATCAGTTTATGAACATAAACATGATCACGTTCATTCAGATAAAGGTGAAATAAAGAAAAATTAGTATGTTTGATGATTTTTTTGTAAGAGCACTAATTGCAGGCTTAGGTATAGCATTAGTAACTGGACCTCTTGGTTGTTTTGTTGTTTGGAGAAGATTATCTTATTTTGGTGATACATTAGCTCATTCAGCGCTTCTTGGTGTAACAATGGCATATACCTTAGATTTAAATATAGCTATTTCTGTTTTTTTAATTTCATCTGTAATTGCATTAATTCTAATTCAACTACAGAAAAAAACTAATTTACCTGGTGATGCTTTACTTGGTCTTTTAGCTCATTCTTCATTAGCTGTAGGATTAGTAGTAATAGGTTTTTTAACATTTATTCGTTTTGATATTATGGGTCTATTATTTGGTGATATATTAGCTGTAACAACTGATGATTTATTAATCATATGGACTGGTGGAGTATTAATATTATTAGTTTTAAAATTGATTTGGAAACCATTGTTTGCGTCTACTGTTAATTATGAATTGGCTGAGGCAGAAGGTTTAAACCCCGATAGAGCAAAAGCAATTTTTACAATTTTGATGGCAGCTGTAATTGCAATATCAATTAAAATGGTTGGTCTATTATTAATTACAGGTATGCTGATTATTCCTGCGGCTATGGCTAGAAATATCTCAGATAGTCCTCAAAAAATGGTAATATTTTCAATTATCGGCGGATTGCTGTCTGTTGTATTAGGTTTATATTCATCATTAGAATTTAATACATCGTCAGGACCATCAATAATAGCTGCCTCTTTAGTATTGTTCATACTATCTTTATTTAAAATAAAACAATCGATTAAATTGAAAAACTGATACGCTATTGATAAAATTATAATAATGCAAAAAGAACATAATCTTTCAAAAAACCAAAAAATTATTTTTGACTTAATTGATAAATCTGGTGGGCCAATGAAAGCTTATTCAATTCTTTTTAATGTTCAAAAAAAAGGAATTAAAGCGCCATTACAAGTTTATAGAGCATTAGATAAATTAGTTGAAATTGGAAAAATTCATAAAATTGAAAGCAGAAATGCTTTTATAGCGTGTCAAAATTCTAGCTGTCAAATCTCAAAAGCAACAGCTTTTTCAATTTGTGAAAGTTGTGAAAATGTATCTGAAATAAGTAATACAAAACTTTCCAAATACCTATCTAATTTTGCTGATAGCTCTGGTATGAAATATAGCAAATATAATTTAGAATTTTTTGGTTTATGTAAAAAATGTAAATCAAAATAATGAGCACTGTTCCATTAACTTTAGATGAAATATTTGAATTAGCAAAAAAAACACTTTTAGCTAATGGTTGTGATGATGAAACTGCATCAATTTTATCTGACTTAATCAGAAATGCTGAAAGAGATGGTTCTGTATCACATGGTCTATTTAGATTACCAGCTTATGTAACAGGTCTTAAAGGTGGGAAGATAGATGGAAAAGGGAAACCCGAAGTAAAAAAAATATCTCCATCTGTAATTAAAGTTGAAGGAAATAATTGTTTAGCACCTGTTGTTTTAAATAAAGGATTACCCGAATTAGCAAAAACTGCAAAAGAAAATGGTGTAGCAGTATTAGCAATAAATAATTCTCATCATATGGCTGCTATGTGGCCTGAAACAGAAAAGTTAGCAGAGGAAGGTTTGGTAGCATTTGCTTGCACCTCTTATAAGCCTGCTGTTGCACCTGCTGGTGCAATAAAACCATTATTTGGAACGAACCCAATTTCTTTTGCTTGGCCCCGTCCAGGCAAAACACCAGTTGTTTATGATATGGCAACAGCTTCAATGGCAATGGGAGAAGTTCAAGTTGCTAAAAGAGAAGGGCACAAAGTTCCACTTGGAACTGGTTTAACTAAAGATGGTAAAGAAACAACTGATCCAGGTGAAATTGCTGATGGTGGAGTTTTATTACCCTTTGGTGGTTACAAAGGATCTGCAATTGCAATGATGGTAGAATTAATGGCAGGAGCATTAGTAGGAGATAATTTTAGTTTTGAAACTGCTAATAAAGATAATAATGATGGTGGTCCTCCAAGTGGTGGTGAATTCATACTAGCCATTAACCCAGATAAAACATCAGGTACTAATTGGCAAAAACATGCTGAGGAATTTTTTGAAAAAATGAAATCAATGGGTGAAGTAAGATTACCTGGAGAAAGACGTCATAGGAATAGAATGGACACTGGTCCAAGAAATATTAACGAAGAATTAGT
>CACDLV010000014.1 GCA_902553675.1 uncultured Pelagibacteraceae bacterium | reverse complement strand
AGAGTGTGGATAGATCCAATTAAATTAGCTGCTAATGATCTTACAATTCAAGAAGTAGAAATGTCTCTAAGAAATGAAAATATTAACCTTCCTGCTGGTACATTGGAGGCTAATAATAAAGATTTAACGCTTAATATTGATAAATCTTATACAAATATAGATACTATAAAACGGCTTCCTATTAAAAAAAATAAAGACAAGGTAATAATACTCTCGGATGTTGCAAATGTTGAATTTGGGCCAGTTTCAGAAAAAACATTATTTAAGGCACAAAGAAAAAATGCAGTAAATCTAAAAACTGTTGGAATTGGGATTTATGCAAAAAGTGGTGCCTCAACCGTAGAGTTATCTAATCAAATTAAAGTTAAAATAAAAGAACTTAACAAATCCTTACCTGATGGATTAAAATTAGAAATAGCGTTTAATAGAGCTACTTACATAGGTGCTGCAATAGAAGAAGTATACAAAAGTTTAGTCATTGCTTTTGTCCTAGTTGTATTGATTATTTATCTTTTTCTTGGAAATCTTAAAGCTGTCATTGTACCAGCAGTAGCCCTGCCAGTTAGTTTGATTGGTTCATTTCTTGGATTATATATATTTGATCTCTCAATAAATATTTTTGTATTATTGAGTTTTATTTTAGCAATAGGAATAATTACTGATGACTCTGTAATTATGACTGATGCTATATATACAAGAATTGAAAGTGGTGAGACACCTCTAGTAGCAGCGTATAAAGGCTCAAAACAAATTACTTTTGCTATTATTGCAACTACTTTAATTTTAATTGCAGTATTTTTGCCATTAATTTTTATAAAAGGAATTTCTGGAACATTATTTAAAGAAACTGCAATAGCATTATCATTCTCTATAGTTGTCTCATCATTTGTAGCATTAACTTTGTCACCAATGCTTGGAAGTAAATTTTTGAATAAAAAAGAGAAAATTAATTTCTTTGTAAGAAAATTTAATAATGGGTTTAAATCTTTTACAGGATTTTACATTAGTTCACTTCAATATTGGATTAATAAGAAAAAAACTATTTCGATATTTATAATCTTAATAATTTGTGCATCTGGTTATCTTTTTAATTTTTCAAAAAAAGAACTATTGCCAATGGAGGACAGAGGCTCTTATTTAATAATAGGATCAACTGACGAAGGTAGTTCATTCGAATATACTCAAGAAAAGGCTCAAATTATAGAGAGTAGAATATTAAAGCTATTACAAGCCGAGAATAGCCCTTATGAAAGATTAATAATGAGAGTTCCAGGTTTTGGTAAGTCAGCAACAACCTATAATACATTTATTATAATTGCATTACTGGATGAATGGAAAAATAGAGAAAAAAGTAGCCAAACTGTTCTTAGAGAAGCAATTGGACAAGTAGTTTCAGTTCCTGAAACCTTTGCATTTCCAATATCACCTCAGGGAATAAGAGTTTCAAGCTATAATAAACCAGTTCAAATGGTTATTTACGGATCTAGTTATGAAGAACTTGAAGAAATCCAAAGCAATGTTTTAAGAGCTTTGAGAAAAAATAGAAATATGTTTAGAATAGAAAGTGATTACACAAAAAATAAACCAGAAGTAAAATTAATCACAAATAAAAATAGAGCAAATGATTTAGGTGTCTCTACTGAAAATATTGGAAGAACTCTTGAGACACTTTATGGTGGAAAAAGGGTAACATCTTTTAGTAAAGAAGGAAGAGAATACCCAATTATATTACAACAATATTTAGCAGATAGAAGAGATAAAGATGGTTTATCAAAGATCTTTGTAAGATCTGAAACAACAGGAAAGCTAGTTTCTGTAGCAAGTCTTGTAGAGTTTAAGGAAAAAGGTACTGCAGAAGCTTTACCAAGATATAATCGTCAAAGAGCTGTGACGATTTCAGCAGCTCTTTCTGAAGATTATACTCTGACAGAGGCAGTAAAGTATTTAGAAGATGTAATGGTTAAAGTTGCGCCTCAAAATCAGATTACTTGGAAAGGAAAATCTGAAGAACTAAAAGAAACAACAAATGAAATATATTTAATTTTTGCTCTCGCTTTATTAACAGCCTATTTAGTAATGGCGGCAACCTTTAATTCTTTTGTTCACCCATTTATAATAATACTGACTGTTCCACTGGCGGTCTTTGGTGGATTGGTATTTATTTTACTTTTAAACAGTTCAGTAAATATATTTTCACAAATTGCATTGATTATACTAATTGGTATATCTACTAAAAACAGTATTTTAATTGTAGATTATGCAAATCAATTAAGAACAACTGGTATTAAAATTGAGGAGGCTTTAATTAAAGCTTGTAAACTTCGAATTCGTCCAATCATAATGACTTCTTTAAGTACTATGATTGCAATGCTACCTTTAGTTATTGGAAATATTGGTCCTGGAGCAGGAGAAGGTTCAAGATTGGCTATTGGCTCAACAATTTTAGGGGGAATGATAATTTCAACTTTCTTTACTTTGTATGTAACTCCTACAATGTATTTAACTCTAGCTAAAAATACAAAGCGTATTGATGCAGTGGATATTGAGTTAAAAAAACAATTAGATTAAAAAATAATATATTTTGAAGTAGATAAAGAATTTTTACATTCAACTAATTGTTGTTTATAAATATTAGATTGTTTCTCAACTTTTTTGGCCAAGTTTATTACTTTTTTATTACTTTTATAATTTTTGAAATTTCCCCAACCTTCGTGATATGCAATATACTGCTTGAAAGCATCTTTCTTCGAAACTTTTAAAATTTTTTCAGTTTTATTAGTATACCAACCAATAAAATCGACACTATCTTTAAATCTTGATCTCGTTGCAAATTTGTTTCCAGTTTCTTCCTTATATTGCTTCCATGTTCCTTTAACTGCTTGTGAATATCCAAATGAACTTGAAGGTCTTTTGTAAGGTACTACTTTAAATAATTTTTGCCTTGGAGGCTTTGCAAACCTATCAAAACTAGATTCCATCTTAATGATTGCGAGTTGCAAATAAACTGGTGTACCCCATTTCTTTTCAGTTTTTTTTGCGTGTTTATACCATAAATATTTTTCTTCAAAAATAGAGCAACTATTTGAGGCGTTTTTAGGAATTGATGAACATGCTGATAGAAAAAAAATGATAAAAAGTATTAAACTTTTTTTTATTAAAAAATTTGTCATTAATAATTATAGTTTTATTTATCAAATTATTCTAAAAGATAAACAGATGAGTTATTTAATTTTAGTAAGACATGGCCAAAGCGTGTGGAATCTTCAAAAAAAATTTACTGGTTGGGTTGATGTAGATTTAACTGAAAATGGAAAATTAGAAGCAAAAAAAGCAGGTCAGTTAATAAAACAAAAAAAAATTGAAATTAATCTTTATTATTCATCCTTTCAATTAAGAGCAAAAAATACCTTACAAATAATACAAAAAGAATTAGCGGATTTTAAAGATGTAAGGAGTGCTTGGGAATTAAATGAGAGACATTATGGAGCCCTCACAGGATTAAATAAAGATGAAATGAAAAAAAAACTTGGGGAGGAAAAAGTTTATCAATTTAGGCGTTCTTGGGATCTTAGACCTGACCCTTTAGATAAAAAAAATCCATACCATCCGCTAAATATTGAAACATACAAAGAAATTCCTTTAGAAAAAATTCCTGATACTGAGTCCCTAAAAGATACATATGAAAGAGTAATAAACTTTTATAGTGAAGAAATAGAAAACAAAACAAGTCAAAATATTCTTATTTCTGCTCATGGAAACTCTATTAGAGCTCTTTGCAAACACTTGTTTAATTTAGATGACAATGAAATCTCTAAACTTGAAATTCCCACAGGAAACCCTCTTTTAATTGAATTAGAAAATAGAAAAATTTCTAATTGCAAATATCTTGATCAAGAAAGAGCTAAAGATCTTTTAGTTTTTTAAAAACATCCAGATCAGTTAAATGATAAAAATTTTTTTTGCTTTCATAACCAAATAATTTTTTTTGATCTAATAAATTATTCCAAATTTCGAAAATTGAATAATTTTCTATTTTCTCTTTAATAAATAATTTTTTATTAATTATTTGACATCCAATATAAATAAATTCTTTTTCAGACTCTTTATTAATTAAATTATTTTTTAAACTAAAATCCCCTTTTAGTTTTTTATCAAAACTTAATTTTTTATTTGTTAAAAGAAGAATATTTTCTAGTTTTTTAGAGAAATACATTTCTTCCATTTTTAATATCTCATCTTTGTAATTATTGCTCCAAACTGTATCTGGATTAAAAATTAAAAAATCATTTTCATTAGAATCTTTAATCATATTTTGAATACCTCCCCCCGTATCTAAAATATGCTCACCATCCTCAATTATTTTAATATCAAAATTAAAATTTTTATTATCTAAAAATTCAGAAAATTGATCTTTCAAATAAAAAGTATTTATTAAAATTTTTTGAATACCTAATTTTTTAATCAAATTAATACATCGTTCTAACATGCTTACATCTTTAATCTTTAATAGTGGCTTGGGGGTATTTAAAGTGATTGGATTTAATCTTTTACCAAAACCTGCACATAAAATTAAAGCTGTATTTATTCTCACAACTCTACCTTATAAATTTTGGAAAATTATTTTTTAATAGCGACATCAAATTATTGAATTCATTTTGCTGTTTTATTCTATGATTAATCATTTCCCAAGCGTAGGGAATTAATTTAAGATATTTTTTCTTATTATCTCTTACAGCTAAACGCATAAATATACCAATTATTTTTAAATTCCTTAGAACGGATAATATTTCAAAATCTTTTTTAAATTTTTTCATATTAATTTTTTTATTTGTTTTAATGTAAAACTTGAATATTTTCTCTTTTAATTCATTAGATGTTTTTAATCTTACGTCATCAATTAAAGATGCTAAATCGTAAGCTCTATTCCCAATTAATGCATCTTGACTATCTATTACTGCAATTTTTTTATTATGATATATCAAATTTGAAACATGAAAATCTCTATGAACAAATGTAACATTTCTATAATTTAAATTTGATAATAAGTTTTTTATCTCTAATTTAAATTTTTTTTTGAAATTAATACTTTTTAATTTAGATAATGTCTTTGGTACATACCAGTCACAAAAAAGTTTAGTTTCATCAAATAAAATTTTGTTATTGTATTCTGGAACTTTATATAATTTGTTTTTAAAATTTTTTACTTTTTTATCTTTTATTAATTGTATTTTATTTAAAATTTTTACGATCTTCTTAAAAGTTCTATATTTATTATTCTTTTTGTTTTTTAAAATTTGAAATAGAGTTTGGTCTCCAAAGTCATTTATTTCTATATAATTATTAATATAATTTTCGCTTAATAAATTTGGTGCTAAAATTTTATTTTTAACTAAAATTTTATTTATCGCATCATAAATTAAAAGATTTTTTAACTTTTCTTTCTTAGATGTTACTACAATTGATTTATTTTCTTTGTTTCTATAAAATTCTCTAAAAGATGCATCACCTTTTACTTTTTTCAATTTTGCTAAGCTTTTCATCAAAATAAGTTTTAATTTAAACTTTTATATCTACACTTCTATCATTTAAATCATTTAAATAATTAAATGTTAGAGCTATAAATTTTATATCTTGTTTGTCAGTAATCAATTGTGGCCATTCTATAAGTGTAATTAATTTATTATCTTTTTCAAAAATATCTAAATTATTAATATCTTCTTTCTTAGTAATTCTAAATAAATCATAATGTTTTATTCTTGTATCTTTCACTTGATACTCATTTAATAAACTAAAAGTAGGGCTTGTAATTTCTGTTTGTGTTAAATTATTTATTTTTTGATACTCATTTATAAAATATTTAACAAATGTAGTTTTGCCAACTCCCATCTCTCCATATAAAAAAACAAACTCACCACCTTTAAGATATTTTGTAAATTCTTTAGCCAATTCTTTAGTGAGCTTCTCTGAAGTAATATCGATTTTGCTATCTTTAATAGCGATAGGCATCTGGTTTGAAAGGACCTTCTGTTCCAACGCTTATATAATCTGCTTGTTCTTTTGATAATTTTGTTAGTTTTGCCCCAACTTTTTTTAAATGCAAAGTTGCTACTTTTTCATCTAAATGTTTTGGAAGTACATAAACTTTATTTTGATAATTTTTATGATTATGCCAAAGTTCTATTTGAGCAATAACTTGATTGGTAAATGATGCGCTCATTACAAAACTTGGGTGTCCAGTTGCACAACCTAGATTAACTAATCTTCCTTCAGCTAAAAGAATAATTCTTTTACCGCTAGGTAGTTCTATTTCATGCACTTGAGGTTTTACTTCAGTCCACTTATAATTTTTAAGAGCTTCAACTTGGATTTCATTATCAAAGTGACCAATATTACATAAGATCGCTCTATCTTTCATGTCTCTCATATGGTCTGCGGTAACGATATCTTTGTTACCTGTTGCTGTTACAACAATATCCGCTCTACTTATAGCCTCCTCCATTAACACCACTTCATAACCCTCCATTGCCGCTTGAAGAGCACAAATTGGATCCGCTTCTGTAACTAAAACCCTAGCTCCACTTTGTCTTAAAGATGCAGCACTCCCTTTTCCAACATCTCCAAAACCAGCAACAATTGCAATTTTTCCAGACATCATTACATCAGTAGCTCTTCTAATACCATCTACCAAACTTTCTCTACATCCATATAAATTATCAAATTTTGATTTTGTAACAGAGTCATTCACGTTTATTGCTGGTACTAAAAGAGATTTATCTTTTTCCATTTTATTTAGAGCTTTAATTCCAGTGGTAGTTTCTTCTGAAACACCTTTAACATCTTTCATTAAATCCTGATATTCATTGTGCATTATAGCTGTTAAATCTCCACCATCATCTAATAACATGTTTGGCTTCCAGTCTGGTTTTCCAACTATAGTTTGTTTAATGCACCATAAGTATTCTTCTTCAGTTTCGCCTTTCCAAGCATAAACAGGGATACCAGCCTTTGCAATTGCTGCAGCTGCATGATCTTGAGTTGAAAAAATATTACAGGAAGACCAACGAACTTCAGAACCTAATGCAACTAAAGTTTCGATTAGTACAGCTGTTTGAATTGTCATATGAAGACATCCTATTATCCTTGCACCTTTTAATGGTTTTTCTTTAGAATACTCTTCTCTTAAAGCCATTAAACCAGGCATTTCACTTTCAGCTATTGATATTTCTTTTCTACCAAATTCAGCTTGAGCGATGTCTTTTACTTTATAATCATCCATGGCAAGCTTTATACAGCTAAGTATATATTTATCAAGATATGATTATACATTGTGAAATCTTATCTCTATCATTGCTCCTTCTTTATCAATACGATTAGATGCCTCAATTTCACCATCGTGAAGTTCAACCAAATTTTTTACTATGTTTAATCCTAAACCTGAATGTTCTCCAAATTTTTCAGGCCTATTACTATAAAATCTTTTAAATATTCTTGATGTGTCTTTTTCTTTAAATCCTTGGCCTTCATCAATAATTTTGATTGATATTTTATTTTTTTCATTAATAGAAACATCAACAAAAACATTACCACCGTCTTTACTAAATGATATTGAATTATCTAATAAATTTGCAATAATTTGTTCAATTCTATTTTCTATACCATTTATTAAATATTTATCTTTTCCGTCATTTTTATATTCAATATTTATTCCTTTTTTTACTTGATAAATATTATTGTAATCATCAACAACAGATTGGATAATAGGTTCAATATTAATTTTTTTCATTTTTTCTTTACTTAAAGCAACTTCATCCTTTAACATTTGTGAATAATCAGTAATTAATCTTTCTATTCTTTGTACGTCGTGACTGAGTATATTTAACAATCTATTTCTTTGTTCGTTATCATTTGTGTCTTGTAAAATTTCTGATGCACTTTTTAAAGATGCTAATGGATTTCTAATCTCATGAACCAAATCTGTTGAAAAGTTTTCTGCATGCGTAACTCTATTTTGAAGCTCATTTGTCATATCCTCTAAAGAATTCGATAAAAGCCCCAATTCGTCATTTCTTTTTTTAAGATTTTCAATTCCTGCTTTAATTTGACTTTTTTCTTTAATACGAATTGTATATCCAACTAGATTTTGTATTGGTTTAATAAAATATCTACTTAACACAAAAGAAAAAATTAATATTACAAATCCTACCGATATAGCTGTTCTTATTACAAATGCTTTCCTCTCATCTATCGCTGTCTTTATTTCATTGGCGTTTTCTGTAATAGCTACATAACCAAGATTAATCTCATTCTTTGTAACATTCTTAATAGTTGTTACATTAAATTGATTAAAATCTTCTTGAATAAATGTGTAAGGAGCTCCTAAATTTTCAGAACTAGAATAATTTTTTAATATATCTTTAAATGAAACAGGTTTTTTTTCATCAATTTTTATATTTTTTTCCTCAATAGTTTTTTCTATTTCCTCATTATCTAAACTTTCAAATTCAATTTTATCAAGCCTTGTAGAAAATGATCTTGGATCAAGATCTAAAGTATCAGTGTCTCCGATAAGGTTAAGTTGATCATCAAAAAATATTACTCTATCTAAATTTTGAAAAATAAACCTAGTGGAAAATAAAAATCTTCTAATATCTTCAGATTGGAATTTTACATCTAGCCTTAAAATATTATCAACAGTATTGTTTATTATGTTTGTATGATTTTGAGATTTTTTTTTTATTAAACTTGGCTGAATATTACTTAAATATATAAATGTAAATAGTCCAATAATTGTAAAAATTACAAAATTTATAAATAAAAATTTCTTTAATATAGAGAGAGTTTTTAAGTATTTACTAAACATTAGCTAACATTCCATCTATATCCACTACCATACCTAGTTTCAATAGCTGAAAAATCAGGATCTACTTTTTTAAATTTTTTTCTAATTCGTTTTACATGACTATCAATAGTTCTATCCTCAATATCTGTATCTTCTCTATAAGCTATATCCATAAGCTGAGCTCTTTCTTTAATTATACCAGGCCTCTTTGCTAATTCTTTAACAATTAAAAATTCAGTTGTTGTCAATTTATCAGGTAGCTGTTTTCCATTCCATTCACACTCGAGTTGTGATGGATCTAATTTTAATCTTCCATGAGATATCAAGCTTTTATTTTCCTCTAGAATATTATTTGAGTCTTTTTTTCTTAACTGTACTCTAATTCTTTCAATCAAAACTTTTATTGAAAAACCTCCTGATTTTTTAACAAAATCATCTGCGCCCAGCTTTAGACCTAACAACTCATCAATTTCATCATCTTTAGATGTTAAAAAAATTACTGGTAAGGAAGTTTTTTTTCGAAGTTTTTTTAGTAATTCTTCTCCATCCATCTTTGGCATCTTTATATCTATGACTGCTAAGTCGGGTGGCATTCTGGTTAAACCAATTAATGCACTTTCACCATCTATGTATGTTTGAACTTTAAAACCTTCTTTTTCTAATGCGATACTTAAACTTGTTAAAATATTTCTATCGTCATCTATTAAAGCTATTGTTTGTTTTTGCATAAAGTAGTTTAAAAATACTAAATTGTCCTAATTTGGGCAATGTTATAAATTTAATGTAACATGCCCCAATTATCTCCAACATTAATATCGACTGTTAAAGGAGTTGAAAAAGAATGATAATCACTCTGAGCTACACTGGTCATTTCTTTCTCAATTAGTTTAATCATTACTTTTTCATCTTTTTTTGGAATTTCAAAAATTAATTCATCATGAATTTGCAAGAGCATTTTTGAATTAGAATTTTTTTCCTCTGATAATTTCTTATCCAATCTTATCATAGCTAATCTCATTACTTCAGAAGCAGAGCCTTGAATGGGGGCATTAATTGCAGCACGTTCTTGAAAATTTCTGACATTAAAGTTTTTATCATTTATTCCATTGAAGTGAGATCTTCGTCCAAAAATATTGTTAACATATCCACTTTTCCTACAAAATTTAATTGTATTATCCATATAAACTTTAATTTCTGGAAACTTAGCAAAATATGAATTCAAAAATTCCTCTGCTTCATAATTAGAAACATTTATTTGCTTAGCTAATCCATATTGCGAAATTCCATAAATAATTCCAAAATTAATAGCCTTAGCTTTTCGTCTATGATCTTGATTAACTTTTTTAATATCAATATTAAATATTTGGCTAGCTGTTAAAGAGTGAATATCTTCTTTATTTTTAAAAGCTTTTTTCAGTTCTTTTACATCTGCCAGGTCTGCTAAAATTCTCATCTCAATTTGATTATAATCCGCAGAAATTAATAGGTGCCCTTTTTTTGCAGTGAAAGCTTTTCTTATATCTTTTCCATCTTCTGATTTAATTGGTATGTTTTGTAAGTTGGGATCACTAGATGCTAGTCTTCCAGTCGTTGTAGCAGCCAGCAAAAACGAAGTGTGAACTCTTTTTGTATTTGGGTTTAAATGCTCAGGTAAAGCATCTGAATAGGTATTTTTTAATTTTGAAACTTGTCTCCAGTCTAAAATTAATTTTGGAAACTCATGACCTTTGAAAGCTAAATCCTCTAAAACACTTGCGCTTGTTGCAAAACTTCCTTTTTTAGTTTTTTTTAATCCAGCTATTTTCAAGTCATTATAAATTATTTCACCTAATTGCTTTGGGGATGCGATATTGAACTCTTTTTTAGAAATTTTAAATACTTCTTTTTCTAATTTTTTGATTTTTTTTTCAAATTTAGATGAAAGAGATTTTAAAAACTTACTATCAATTTCAACTCCCTCTATTTCCATAAATGCAAGAATTTTAATTAATGGCTTTTCAAAAATTTCATAGATATTTATCATTTTTTCTGATTTTAAATTTTTGATAAATTTCTTGTATAATCTAAAAGTAACATCGGCATCTTCAGCAGCGTAATCTTTTGCTTTATCTAATTCTACTTCGCTAAAATTAATTTCTTTCTTGCCTGTTCCTACCATGTCTTTAAAAGAAATAGTTTTATGTCCTAAATGAATTTCAGATAAAGTATCCATATTATGTCTATTTTTTCCTGCATCTAAGACATAAGACATCAGCATTGTATCTTCCATTGATGAAAGCGTTATTCCACACTTATAGAGTACGATAAAATCAAATTTTATATTTTGACCTATTTTTTTTATGCTAGGATCTTCTAATATTTTTTTTAATTTTTTAATTACTGCATCTTTTTTAAGACACTTGGGTGACTTATGACCAACTGGTATGTAACATGCTTTTCCAACTTTAGAGCAAAGAGAAATACCCACTAAATCTGCTTGGTGAGGATCTAATGAAGTGGTTTCTGTATCTACAGCAACTTCACCAACTTCTTCTGCTTCCTCTACCCATTTATCAATTTCATTTAAGCTATTAATTAAGTAATAATTTTTATTATTTATCGTTTGTTGTTTTTCTAGATTTTGAGTTTCAATCTTGTTATTTTCTAGTTCAGGTTCTCCATAAGCAGAAATTGCAGAGCTTAACAACCTGTTAAATTCCATTTCTCTTAAAAATTTATACAATTTATCTTTATCTATATTTTGCAATTTAAATTCACTTAATTCTCTATTAACAGGAGAGTTATGATCTAGTGTTACAAGTTTTTTACTTATTAATGCTTTATCCTTGTTCTCTATTAATGTTTCTCTTCTTTTATTTTGCTTAATCTCATGAGCAGATTTTAGTAAATTTTCTAAAGTGCCATATTTGTTAATTAGCTCTGCAGCTGTCTTAACACCTATCCCTGGAACACCAGGAACATTATCACTACTGTCCCCTGCTAGAGATTGCACATCAATGACTTTTGAGGCATCTACTCCAAATTTTTTTAAGACATCATCATCAGTTATAAATTTGTTTTTCATGGGGTCAAAAATTCGAACACCTTTTTTGTATAGCTGCATTAAATCTTTATCTGATGAGACAATTGTAACCTTTGCACCTTTTTTAAGAATTTGATCAACATATGTAGCTATTAAATCATCTGCTTCATAATTTGGAAGATCTACAGATGGTAAATTGAATGCTAAGACTGATTTTCTTATATATTCAAATTGAGGGGCCAAATCATCAGGCGCCTCTGACCTATTAGCTTTGTAATCACTGTAAATTTCATTTCTGAATGTTTTTCTTGCAGAATCGAATATTACTGCAAAATGTGTTGGTTTTTGCAAATTTTGATCAGATTTAGAGTCCTCTAATAATTTAAATAACATACTGCAAAAACCACTTACAGCACCTGTTGGAAGTCCATCGCTTTTTCTACTCAATGGAGGCAAAGCATAATAGGCTCTAAAAATATAACCAGAGCCATCAATCAAATAAAAATGATCTGTTTTTTGAATTTTATCCATGAGGTAATATTAAATATTATAATTATAATATATTCTGTATATAAAAAAATTTACTTTAAATTATTATAACAATTATAAGTAGATTATTTTTTATATTTTGAGTATTATTTAACAATGGAATTAACAAAAAATCTCACACAAACTAAACTATTTAAATCTATGGTTGTTATTGTTCTTGGTTCAATAGCACTAACTATATCAGCAAAGATCAAAATTCCTTTCTATCCGGTTCCTATGACTATGCAAACATTTGTTGTATTGTTTTTAGGAATAAGTTTAGGGCATAAAATTGCACTTGCTACAATTGGTCTGTATTTAATTGAGGGAATTGCAGGACTTCCTGTATTTTCAAATTCTCCTGAAAAAGGTATTGGATTAGTTTACTTTACCGGACCAACTATGGGTTACTTAATTGGTTTTTTAACGGCTGGTTACTTAGCTTCTAAAATAAAGATTGATGATAATTTTTTCGTTGTTTTATTTAAGTTAATTATCGCAACTTCAACAATCTATATTTTGGGTCTAATTTGGTTAGGAACCTTAATTGGATGGGATAAGCCAATTTTTGCTTTAGGCGCAAAACCATTTCTGTTAGCTGAGATTTTTAAAATTATGCTTTTAGCTCTTCTGACTAAGCAAATAATTAAAATTAAAAAATTTATCTAGGTGATCTTTTAGAAAGAATTCTTTGAAGAGTTCTTCTGTGCATTTTAAGTCTTCTGGCTGTTTCTGAAACATTCCTATTACATAACTCGAAAACTCTATGAATATGTTCCCACTTAACTCTGTCAGCCGACATGGGGTTTTCTGGTGGGGCTGCTTTTTTTGAAGGATCTGCCAATAAAGCTTTCTCTACATCTTCTGCATCAGCAGGTTTAGCTAAATAATCTATAGCACCTTCTTTAATTGCAGCTACTGCCGTTGGAATATTTCCATAACCAGTTAACATAATGATCCTACTATCGCTATTTGAAGACTGAATTTCTTTTACAACCTCAAGTCCATTACCATCTGCAAGCCTTAAGTCTACAACAGCAAAACCAGGTTTTTTAGTTTTTACAGATTCAACTCCCTTTTGTACACTCTCAGCTTGAAAAACCTCAAATCCTTTTTTTTCCATCGCTCTTGCTAAACGCTCACGGAAAGGATTATCGTCATCCACGATTAATAATGACTTATTCTCAAAATCGCTAAGATTCTGTAGTTTTACTTCTTCTTTCATGAGGCTTATATGGGGGCTCCGCAAGATATTACAATATATGAATTTTACGCATTTCTGGCTTGAATTATTTGCTTTACTTTAGTGCTGTTTACTTTATATGCCAAAAAATATTAAAGTTTTTTTTAAAAAGACTTTTTTTTATTAAATTTTTTTTGGAGGCATTTAAAATGCAAAAATTTAAATCAGTTGAAGAATTAGTTAATCAGCTGAAACCTGAAAAACCAGTTTACTGTATTAGAAAGAATTCCATTAAATCTGCTGTTAAATTTTTCCTACACAAATTTCCAGGTAAAATTTTATATGCAGTTAAAACTAATCCGCACCCAGAGGTAATCAAAACAATCATAGAAAGTGGAATTGAGCAATTTGATGTTGCATCAATTGAGGAAATTAAAAATATTAGAACTTTTAGCAATACAGCTAAATGCTCTTTTATGCATACTGTTAAAAGCAGAGAAAGTATAAAAGAAGCATATTTTAATTATGGTGTAAAAACTTTTTCATTAGATACTAAAGATGAACTGATTAAAATAATTGAAAGTACAAATAATGCTAAAGATTTAGAGTTATTTGTAAGAGTAGCTGTTTCAAATGAACATGCAGAAATTGATTTATCAAAAAAATTTGGTGCTTTAACATCAGAAGCGATTGGTTTGTTAAGACTTGTAAAACAACATGCTAAAAAGATTGGTTTAAGTTTTCATGTTGGTTCACAATGTATGCATCCAATTTCTTATTCAAAAGGAATTAGTGAAATTGGAAATATAATTAAAAAGACAAAAATTATTCCAGATTACATTAATGTAGGTGGAGGTTTCCCTACAATCTATCCTGACTTAATTCCACAATCTTTAGGTAGTTATTTTAATGAAATAAATAAGAGTTTAGAAAACTTAAAGCTTGAAAAACTTCCTGAAATTATTTGCGAGCCTGGTAGAGCTATAGTTGCTGAAAGTGGTTCAACAGTTGTAAGAGTTAACTTAAGAAAAAAACAAAAGCTTTATATTAATGATGGTACCTATGGTACTCTTTTTGATGCAGGTACACCAAACATTGTATTCCCATCTAGAATGATTAAGGAAAATTCTAATAAAATAATTTCAAAAAAATTAACTGCTTTTGATTTCTTTGGACCTACATGTGATAGCATGGATTATATGAAAGGTCCTTTTTTGCTTCCAAATAATATTAAAGAAAATGATTATATTGAACTTGGTCAACTTGGGGCATACGGATTAACATTTAGAACTCAGTTTAATGGTTATTACTCAAATGAAATTTATGAAGTTGAAGATAACCCAATAATGACAATGTATGATAAAGACATTAACAAAGCTAACATGGTAGCTTAATGTCGAGTCAAAAAAATCCAGGTCATAACAGTAAAAGAGATTTCTTAAAAAATCCTGTTGAGCACATCGATATAACTTCTTTTGATAGTAGAAAAATTATATCCTCAATGGAAAAAATGTCCTTTGTTTCTAGAGAAACAGCAAATGCTGCTAATATTTATAACGAGATGCTTAAAGATAAAGATTGTACAATTTTCCTTACCTTAGCAGGCTCTACTTCGGCAGCTGGGTGTATGAATATTTATAAAGATTTAGTTAAATATAATATGGTGGATGCAATTGTTGCAACAGGTGCTTCTATAGTAGATATGGATTTTTTTGAAGCTCTTGGTTTTAAACATTATCAAGGTTCACAATTTCAAGATGATACTGAGCTGAGGGACAACTATATAGATAGAATTTACGATACCTACATAGATGAGGAAGAGCTTCAAATGTGCGATAAAATAATATGTGAAATCGCAAATAACTTAGAAGCAAGAAGCTATACTTCAAGAGAGTTCATTTATGAGATGGGAAAATATTTAAAAAATAACTCAAAGAAAAAAGACTCTTTAATTGAAACAGCTTTTGACAACAATGTTCCTATTTTCTGTCCTGCTTTTACTGACTCAAGTGCAGGATTTGGGTTAGTTATGCATCAAGAACAAAATCCAAAAAAACATATGACAATAGACTCAGTTAGAGAATTTAGAGAACTAACAGAAATTAAAATCAAATCTAAAGGTTCTGGATTATTTATGATTGGTGGTGGTGTGCCTAAGAACTTCATTCAAGATACTGTTATTTGTGCTGAACTATTAGGAAAAGATGTGGATATGCACAAATATGCTGTTCAAATTACTGTTGCTGATAGTAGAGATGGTGCTTGTAGTAGCTCCACATTAAAAGAAGCAAGCTCGTGGGGAAAAGTAGATGTTACAAAAGAACAGATGGTATTTGCAGAGGCAACTAGTGTTTTGCCATTAATTGCTAGTGATGCTTATCATAAAGGTGAGTGGAAAAATAGAACAAGAAAAAACTTTACAAAAATTTTTTAATAAAATTGAAATATCTTTTAAATAAAAACGGATTTTTAGGAATTGATAATAAGTTTAGCTTTAAAGAAAAAGCTGTAATTGTTCCATTTGGATTAGAAAAAACTGTCAGTTATGGAGGAGGAACAAGAAATGGACCTAAAGAAATTATAAAAGCATCTCATCAAGTTGAGCTATATGATGAAGAGCTTAACTGCGAACCTTATAAGAAAATAGGTATTAAAACTTTAAAACCATTTAAAATAGACAAAAATATTAAAAAAGCCCTAGATAAAATCTCAAAAATTAATAAAGAGATTTTAGATAAAAAACTTTTCCCAATGACTTTAGGTGGAGAACATTCAATAACCCCTGGATGTATTGTTCCTTTTACTAAAAAATATAAAAATATTTGCCTCTTACATTTTGATGCCCATGCAGATTTACGTCAAAGCTATAATGGAGAAAAATTTTCACATGCCTCAGCAATTAGAAGATGTCTGGATTATAAAAATGTTTCTTTAATTTCATTTGGGATAAGAAATATCTCAGAAAGTGAAATTCCATTTTTAAAAAAAAATTCTTCAAGAATAAATATATTTTGGGCAAAAGATAAAAAAAAATGGAATTTGTCTAAATTTAAAAAACTAATTAAAAACAAAACTGTTTATCTTACATTTGATGTAGACGGACTTGATTCAAGCATTATGCCTGCAACTGGTACACCTGAACCAGGAGGACTTTTGTGGGATGAAACGTTGGATATAATAAGAATTGCAGCTAAAAACTCGAAAATTGTTGGTGCAGATATTAATGAACTATCTCCAATTAAAGGATTTAATTCGTATAATTTTCTTGTTGCAAAATTAGCTTATAAAATTTTGTCTTATAAATTTTTATATTAAACTTTAATTGGTTTAATAATTTTCAATAACATTCTGAATGGTATCAACATTATTATAGCAACTAAAATTTTTACCGCTAAATCTCCAAGAGATAAAGTAACCCAAGGTACCCCTGTTGCATAAAATGATATAGAGAAAAATAAAAATGTGTCGACTGTTGATCCAATCAAAGATGAAGTAAGTGGTGCAACAAACCACTCTTTTTTTCTTAATCGATCAAAAATTTGAATGTCTAACAATTGGGCGGTGATAAAAGCAACCCCTGATCCAATTGCAATTCTAATAGAGATTAAATCTGCAAAATCAGTTGAGAATATCAATGTAAATATAATTCCTATTAAAAAGCCCAAATATACAATTTGTCTTGCTAATAATTTTCCATACGACCTATTCGCTAAATCTGTTATTAAAAAAGCTATTGGGTAACTAAAAGCTCCATAAGTTAAAATCTCATTTAATCCAAAATAGTTTATTGGGAACTGAACTAAATAATTAGAAGATAGTACAACTACCCCCATCATTATTGACAGGGTGATAAATAATTTGTTCATTAAGCTGATTTAGCTACAGGTTTCTTTTTAAAAGGGGATTTAATTAAAACTACTTTTTTTAACTTTTTTAATCTAGGAGATAAATTTTTATTTTTTACAGTTTTTAAAAATTCATCAAAACTACCTTTTTTGTCAACTGACCTTACACCTGAATTGCTTACAGTAAGTTTTAAACTTCTTCCAGTGAGCTCACTTGTAAATTTTACTTTTTTAAGATTCGGCAAAAATCTTCTTTTAGTCTTGTTGTTAGCATGACTAACATTATGACCTTTCATAGGAATTTTACCGGTAAGTTCGCATTTTTTTGACATAATAACAGTGCCTATATAAGGGGAGATATTGAAGGCGTCAAGTTTAATACATTTAAGAAACAGTTTTATTTCCCACAATTTCTGTGAAATTTTTGACACCATCTCTTATTAGTAATTCTTTTAGGTCCTTTTTAATCATCCCAGCAATATTGGGTCCTTGAAATACCATGCCGGTATACAACTGAACATAATCTGCTCCTAATAAAAACTTATCATAAGCTGCTTTACCTGAGTCAACGCCACCCACTCCAATTATTTTAATTTTACCTTTTATTAAATTGTAGAATTTACTTATTAAAAGATTTGATTTTTTCTCAATAGGTTTTCCAGATAAACCGCCTTTTTGATGTCTCTGTATATTTTGAAGTGTTTCTCTAGAAGCTTCGGATGTATTTGAAATTATTATTGCACTTATATCATTTTCTAAAAGTATTTCTGAAATTAAGTCAATTTGATTTTCGTTTATGTCTGGTGAAATTTTTACAGCTATAGGAATTTCAGTTTTTAATTGTTTTTTTTTCTCTGAGATAGATTTTAATAACTCTTTTAATTTATTCTCATCATGAAAGTTTCTTAGATTTTCAGTATTTGGTGAAGAAATATTGATTGTAATATAATCTGCAACTTCAGAAAATTTTTCTAATCCAATTAAATAATCATTCAATCTATCATTAGAATCTTTGTTTGGACCCACATTTACACCTAGCATACCTAGTTTTTTATTAGATTTTATTCTGTTTAATATTGTATCTGATCCGTGGTTGTTAAAACCTAACCTATTAATTAATGCTTGATCTTCTACCAATCTAAATACTCTTGGTTTTTCATTTCCATATTGTTTTAATGGAGTAACTGTGCCTACTTCAACAAATCCAAAACCTAGCTTAAATAAAGGGTTATATACTTCTGCATTCTTATCAAAACCTGCAGCAATACCGATAGGATTATCAAGATCTTGATTAAATAATTTTGTTTTTTTGATTTTTCAATATTATCAAGGTACTCATCTACAGCTTTTGGCACTATTTCTTTATAAAGTTTTTTTGCTCTTTTTGGATTTTGATACATGTATAAAGATAAGCTTTCAGGTGAGGCATATTTTAACCACTGGTCGATAGTAATACCGTTTCCTTTTGATTTTGAAATTTTTTCACCCTTTTCATCAAGAAATAATTCATAAGCAAATCCAGATGGATGTTTTTTACCGATTAAATTTATAATTTTAGTTGATAAAATTGCACTCTCAATAAGATCTTTCCCATACATTTCAAAATCTATATCTAGAGCATACCATCTCATTGCCCAATCAACTTTCCATTGTAATTTACAATTTCCATCTAAAATACTAGATTCTAATTTTTTACCCTTATTATCAAAAATTATTTTAGAATTTTTTTTATCAATTTCTGTAACTGGAATTTCCAGAACATGACCTGTATTTGGACAAATCGGTAAAAAAGGACAGTAAGTTTGTTGACGTTCTTTGCCTAAAGTTGGAAGTATAACGTTCATTATACCATCATAATTTTCTAAAATAATTTTTAAAGTTGGGTTGAAAAAACCACCTTTGTATAAAGATGTCGAGCTTTTAAAACTGTATTTAAAATTAAAACTATTTAAAAAATCTTTTAACATTTCATTATTATGTTCTCCAAAACTTGCAAATTTTTCAAATGGATCTGGAACTTGTGTTAATGGTTTGTGTAAGTTTTCTTTTAGTAATTCCTGATTAGGAACATTATCAGGAACTTTTCTTAAACCATCCATATCATCTGAAAAAGTAATTATTTCTGTCGGTAAATCTGTAAGTTGCTTTAAAGCATTAACCATCATTGAGGTCCTTGCAACTTCACCAAATGTTCCAATATGAGGAAGGCCACTTGGACCATATCCTGTTTGAAGAGTAATTTTACCTTTTTTATCAATAAATGATTTTCTCTCACGAAGCATTTTTTTTGCTTCAACGAAAGGCCAAGCACTTGTTTTGTCTAAAATTTCTTTTTTAATCACGAATATATCTTTTATAAAAATCTTAAATTGGCGATTTTATTAATTCTTATAGAGTTGAAATTTATTTACCATAAAATAATGTTCTTTCAAAATGTCTAATTATAAAACTGTTTTTTTTACACTTGGAATTTTGCAAATAATTTTAGGGGTCTCAATGTTCATCCCTATAATTGCTCAATTTATTTATTCTGAAATAGATTCATCATTTTTTGGTGCATCTATTGTGACAATAATTTTTGGATCATTATTTTTTCTTTCAAATCTAGACCACGACAAAAAGTTAAATTTACAACAAGCATTTTTATTAACTGCTTTGTCATGGCTAAGTATTGCTATTTTTGGATCTTTACCATTTATATTTTCGAGTATGGAGCTTTCAATTACTGATGCTTTTTTTGAAAGTATGTCTGGCATTACAACAACTGGATCTACAATTATTTCCAACTTAGAGAATACTCCAAAAGGCATTCTATTATGGAGAGCAATACTACAATGGCTGGGTGGTATTGGTATAATTGTAATGGCAATTACCCTAATGCCTATAATGAATGTTGGTGGTATGCAATTATTTAAAATTTCTAGCAACGACTCATCTGAAAAAATTCTTCCTAAATCAAAAGAGATAGCTTTAAGACTTATTTATATTTACTCAGGTCTAACCGCTCTTTGTGCATTATCATATTGGATATTTGGAATGGGAAAATTTGATAGTTTAACTCATTCTATGACTACCATAGCTACAGGTGGATTTTCTAATTATAATCAATCTATCGGATATTTTGACAGCGTTCCTATAGAAATATCATCAATGATTTTTATAATTTTAGGAAGTATTCCATTTATTGCATATATTAAATTTATTAATGGTAATAAAAGAATATTTTTAAATGATATTCAAATCAGAACATTTATTAAAATAATAATTATAAGTAATAATAATGGAAACTTTAGTTTAAGATCTATTTTTTTTAATACAATTTCAATTTTAACTGGAACAGGTTATGTAAATGCTGAATTTGATGGTTGGGGAAGTTTTCCTATAACAATATTTCTTGCATTAATGTTTATTGGAGGCTGTGCTGGATCAACTACTTGCGGTATTAAAATTTTTAGAATTCAAATTCTATATTTATTTATATTAAATCAATTAAAAAAAATTATATATCCTAAGGGAATATTTGTAATTAAATACGATCAAGGATCTGTTGATGATAAATTTATTGCATCAATAATTTCATTTATTTATTTTTACTTTGTTATTTTTTTTATTTTAGCTGCATTATTATCATTAACAGGTCTCGATTTTATAACTGCTATCTCTGGAGCAGCTACATCAATATCAAATGTTGGTCCAGGTTTGGGCCCTATAATTGGGCCTAATGGAGATTTTTCAGCTTTACCTGATATTTCTAAATGGATCTTAACTTTAGGTATGATTTTAGGTAGACTTGAGTTGTTTGCAATATTAGTATTATTCTTACCATCTTTTTGGAGAAATTAATTATGTCTGAAACAAAGAAACAATCATGGCTTAATTCTCTTGCAGTTTATAAAGATATTCGAATGGTAAGAATTCTTTTATTAGGTGCAATAAGTGGTTTCCCATGGGTATTAATTGCAAGCAGCTTGAGTCTTTGGCTTAAAGAAGAAGGTCTTAGTAGATCAACAATTGGATGGGCAGGTTTAATTTTTGGAGTATACGCTTTCAATTATTTATGGGCTCCAATTATAGATAGAATTCAAATTCCAATACTAACAAAAAAATTAGGCCATAGAAGAGGCTGGATAGTTTTGATGCAATTAATTATTTTGTTAAGTCTTGTTGTTTGGAGTGTGATTAATCCAACTGAAAATTTGGCTTTATTAATTTCTGTAGGTTTAATTATTGCTATAGCGTCAGCAACCCAAGATATAACTGTAGATGCATTAAGAATAGAACAGATAAATGAAAATGAGGGAAAATCAATGGCTGCTGGTGCAGCTATGGCTGTTGTTGGTTGGTGGACAGGTTATAAATTAGGTGGAGTTGTTGCTTTATTCACTGCAGAATTTTTTCAAAACCTAGGGGTAGCTGACTACTGGCAAGCTACTTTTTTAATTTTAGGTGTTTTGATAATTTTAATGAATATTGGATTAATGTTTGTTCATGAGCCTATAGAGACAAATAGACAAGCAAAACAAAGAGAAACAGATAAATTAATTGAAGGAAAACTTGGATCAAACAATATAATTACAAATTTTATCGCATATATATCAGGAACTATAGGCGGACCTATTATTAGTTTTTTTAAAAAAAATGGTTTTGCCATTGCAGCTGGAATTTTAGGATTTGTTTTTTTATTTAAAATAGGTGAGGCATTTATGGGAAGAATGTCTATTGTTTTTTATAAAGAAATTGGATTCTCTAAAGGTCAAATTGCAATTTATTCAAAAGGACTTGGTTGGATAACAACAGTTGTATTTACTTTATTGGGTGGAGTAATGGCCATGAGAGCTGGAACAATTAAAACTATGTTCTTTGCTGGTGGGTTGATGGCTATAACAAATCTTTTATTTGCAGTTTTAGCATGGACTGGAAAATCAGAAATTTTATTTGCAATTGCGGTTATAGCTGATGATATCACAGCAGCTTTTGCAACTGTAGCATTTGTTGCATTTATATCATTACTAGTTGATAGAACTTATACTGCCACACAATATGCATTACTTGCTTCAATTGGTACTGCTGGTCGTACTACTTTAGCTTCATCCTCAGGAGCTCTAGTTGACTGGTTAAACGGAGATTGGGGAACATTTTTTGTTTTAACGACTATAATGGTTATACCATCATTAATTTGTTTGTGGTTAATTAAAAACAAAATTAAAATTGGTGCAAAATAATTTTTATTTCACAGGTAATTTTTCGAATATTTACAAAAATCCTTCGAAAAGATCTGAGGTAACTTCACAAATTATACATGGTGAAAAATTCAAAATATTAGCAAAAAATAAAAATTGGATAAAAATTAAAACTTTATTTGATAATTATAAGGGGTTTATAAAAAATTCAAAATATATAGAAAATTTTAGCCCCAATTATAAAGTCAGTTCACTAAAAGCAAAGATTTATAAAAAACCTGGAATTGGAACTAGCAGTTGGCTTCCACTTGCATCCAAATTATCTGTATTTGAACAAAATAAGAATTACGTAAAAATTGAAAAAAATAAATGGATTAAAAAAGCAGATATTAAAAAAATAAACCATAAAGAAAATAATTTTACAAAAATATTTAAAAAATTTCTCGATGTAAAATATGTTTGGGGTGGAAAAACATTTAAAGGTATTG
>CACDLV010000013.1 GCA_902553675.1 uncultured Pelagibacteraceae bacterium | reverse complement strand
CCAAATAAGATTCATAGATCATTGTAAGGATATGGCTTTAGCTTATAAGGTGTCAGATATTGTAGTTTCTGCATCAACTGAACCAGAGGCTTTTGGAAGAGTTGCTGTTGAAGCACAATCAATGCAGAAACCCATTATCGCAAGTAATATTGGAGGCTCAAATGAGACAATTATTGATGAAAAGACAGGTTTTTTATTTGAATCAGAAAATGCTAAATCCTTAAGCCAAAAAATTTTAAAACTTCTTTATTTAGATGAGACATTATTAAAATCAATTGGTGCCGAGGGAAGAAAGAATATAGTTAAAAAATTTAATGTTGAAAAAATGTGCTTTTCTACTTATTCAGAGTATAAGAGATTATTAAATTAAATGCCGATAATAACATTACCCGACGGAAACAATATTGATTTTCCTAATAAAGTTACTGGACTGGAAGTAGCTGAAAAAATTAGTAAATCATTAGCTAAACAAGCACTTATAATGAGTGTTGATGGTGAACTTAAGGATTTATTTTTTGAAATAAATAAAGATAGTTCTGTTAAAATTTTTACTTCCAAAGATCCAGAAGGATTAGAGGTTATTAGGCATGATACAGCACATATAATGGCTATGGCTGTTCAAGAATTATATCCTGGCACTCAAGTAACTATTGGACCAGTAATTGAGAATGGATTTTATTATGATTTTGCTAGAAAGGAACCATTCACAACTGATGATCTAAAAAAGATTGAAAATAGAATGTCAGAAATAATTGATAAAGATGTGAAAACAAGAAGAGAAGTTTGGGAAAGAAAAAAAGCAATTAGCCATTTCATCAAAATTGGTGAAAAATATAAAGCCGAAATAATTGAAAGTATTCCAGGAAATGAAGAACTTTCTGTTTATCATCACGGTGAAACATGGCATGATTTATGCAGAGGTCCTCATTTAGTGTCATCTGGAAAAATTGGTAAAGCTTTCAAATTAATGAAAGTTTCAGGAGCATATTGGAGAGGAGATTCAAATAATGAAATGCTTCAAAGAATTTATGGAACCAGTTGGGCAAATCAAAAACAATTAGACGATTATTTGAAAAGAATTGAAGAAGCTGAAAAAAGAGATCATAGAAAACTTGGAAAAGAAATGGACCTATTTCATTTTAGAGAAGAGAGTCCCGGATCAGTATTTTGGCATGAAAAAGGATGGGCCTTGTTTCAGAAATTAATTAACTATATGAGAAGTCGGCAAGACGCTGCTGGTTATAAAGAAGTAAACACACCAGAAATATTAGATAGACAACTATGGGAAAAATCTGGGCATTGGGAAAAATATGGAGAAAATATGTATACTTCAGAAACACCAGATGAAAAAGTATTTGCAATTAAACCAATGAATTGTCCTGGGCATATTCAGGTATTTAATCAAGGTTTAAAAAGTTATAGAGACCTTCCTCTACGTATTGCTGAATTTGGAAAAGTACACCGGTATGAACCATCTGGAGCCCTACATGGATTACTAAGGGTAAGAGCTTTCACTCAAGATGATGCTCATATATTTTGTTCTGAAGATCAAATTACTAATGAATGTTTAGAGGTAACTAATTTAATTTTAGATATTTATAAAGATTTAGGCTTCGAAAATGTAATTCTTAAATATGCAGATAGACCTGAGGTAAGAGTTGGGGATGATGAAATTTGGGATAAAGCAGAGGCTTCTTTGCTTGAAGCAGTTAAAGCTTCCAAGTTAGAATATAGTATTAATAAGGGTGAGGGTGCATTCTATGGTCCAAAAATTGAATTTGTCTTAAGAGATGCAATCGGTAGAGATTGGCAATGTGGAACTTTACAGGTTGATTTAAACTTACCTGGAAGATTAGATGCATCATACGTTGATAAAGATGGAACTAAAAAAATTCCTGTTATGTTACATAGAGCGTTATTTGGTTCTTTAGAAAGATTTGTTGGAATTCTAATTGAAAACTACGCAGGAAAGTTTCCTTTCTGGTTGTCTCCTTTGCAGACAATGGTAATACCTATCTCAGAGGAATTTAATGATTACGCAGTTGAAGTATCTAAAAAAATTAAAAATGTAGGTATTAGTTCTGCAGTAGACTTAAAAAATAATAATTTAAATTATAAAATAAGAGATCATTCTTTAGAAAAAATACCGCTTTTGTTAATTTGTGGTAAAAAAGAAGTTGACTCCAATTCAGTAACGATTAGAAGATTAGACTCTAATAAACAAGAAAATATGGGTATAGATCAATTCTTAAAAACATTCTCTGCTTTAAACAAAGCATCATCAAACTAAGTGGCAGACTTCAAACAAAATTATTTTCAAAGAAGAACAAAGGACAGAGGTCCAAGATCTAATAATAGAATTTCTTCTCCTGATGTACAAGTTATAGCAAGTGATGGAGAAAATCTTGGAGTGATGAATACCAATGAAGCTATTTCCATGGCAAAAAATCAAGGTTTAGATTTAATTGAAATAGCACCTAATGCAAATCCTCCTGTATGTAAAATAATGGATATGGGTAAATATAAGTACGATGCTCAGAAAAAAGCAAATCTTGCAAAGAAAAAACAAAAAATTGTTTCTTTAAAAGAAATTAAAATGAGACCTGTTACGGAAACTCATGATTATGAGTTTAAAGTCAAAAATGCTAAAAAATTTATAGCTAAAGGAGATAAGGTTAAATTCACTATTAGATTTAAAGGCAGAGAACTTCAGCATTCCCATCTAGGAAATGAACTAATGGGTAAAATTAAAGAAGATATGAAGGATATCGGTAAGGTAGAATTGCATCCCAAGTTTGATGGGAAGCAAATGATAATGGTAATTCAGCCTTTATAAGCCTTAATAGAGGTTGTAAAATTATATCTTTCTTTGTATAAGTCCGCAGAATTATGCCAAAACTAAAAACAAAAAGCTCAGCAAAAAAAAGATTTAAAATATCTGCTAAGGGTAAGGTTATTTCTGCTCAAGCAGGTAAAAGACATGGCATGATCAAAAGAACGAATTCACAAATAAGAAAACTCAGAGGCACTACAACATTATCCAAACAAGATGGAAAAATTGTTAAGTCATACATGCCTTACAGTTTAAGAGGTTAATAATGGCAAGAGTTAAAAGAGGTGTAACTAGTAAAGCTAAACATAAAAAAGTTTTAAAAGCTGTAAAGGGTCAATGGGGTAGAAGAAAAAATACTATAAGAGTTGCCAAGCAAGCTATGGAAAAATCCATGCAATACGCTTACAGAGACAGAAGAAATAAAAAAAGAGATTTTAAATCATTGTGGATACAGAGAATCAATGCTGGGGTTAGAGCTGAAGGCTTAACTTATTCAAAATTTATCAATGGATTAAACAAATGTGGTATTGCAATAGATAGAAAGATACTTGCTGAAATTGCTTACGATAGCCCAGAAGCATTCAAAACAATTGTACAAAAAGCTCAATCAGCTTTAAATTAATCTTCGCTATTGTTTTTATTTCTTAAGGAAATAATCTACTAATATGTCAGAGATAAAAAATATTAGAGATCAGTTTATATCAAAGCTAGAAAATGATTTAAGCATTGATCAAATAAATGAAATCAAAACCGAGCTCTTTGGTAAAAATGGTTTAATTTCATTAAAATTCAAAAAAATAGGATCAATCCCAGAAACTGATAGAAAAAAATTTGCATCAGATTTAAATCAAGTTAAAGACGAACTTCAGAATTTAATAACTTCTAAAATTAGTGAGATAGAAGGAAAAAAAATAAACGAAAAATTAGAAAAGGAAAAAGTTGATATAACTTTGCCTGAAAGACCATTCGTTAGAGGAAAAGTTCATCCAGTATCACAAACTATTGATGAAATTTCATCTATTTTCTCTGAAATAGGATTTAGTGTTGAGGAAGGCCCTGATGTTGAAAATGAATATAATAACTTTACTGCTTTAAACACACCTGACAATCATCCAGCAAGAGATATGCATGATACGTTTTACTTAGATGAAAGCAAAGAGGTTTTATTACGAACACATACTTCACCAGTTCAAATTAGAACTATGCTAAAAGATAAACCTCCATTTAAGATCATTGCTCCAGGAAGAACTTATAGATCTGATAGTGATCAAACACACGCACCAATGTTTCATCAAGTAGAAGGTTTGCATATTGATACAAATATTAATATGGGGCATTTGAAAGGATGCTTGAATTATTTCATTAAAGAATTTTTTGAAGTTGAAAAAATTAAAATGAGATTTAGACCTAGTCATTTTCCATTCACAGAACCATCTGCAGAAGTTGATATTGGTTATGAAATAAAAGATGGAAAAATAATTATCGGAGAAGGAGATAAGTGGCTTGAAATTTTAGGCTGTGGCATGGTGCATCCTAATGTTTTAAAAAATGTAAAAGTAGATCCTTCAAAATATCAAGGATATGCCTTTGGTATAGGTATAGATCGATTAGCAATGCTTAAATATGGCATTAATGATTTAAGAGCTTTTTTTGATTGTGATTACAGATGGCTAAATCATTTTGGTTTTGATCCACTTGATGTTCCTTCAAATTACAGAGGTTTAAGCAGATGAAGATTACATATGATTGGTTAAAAGATCATTTAAAAGTAAGTGCTAACGAAGATAAACTTCTTGAGAAACTAACAGACATAGGTCTTGAGGTTGAGAGCATAGAAAACTTATCTGAAGGGTTAGATTTATTTAAGGTAGCAAAAATCTTAAAAGCAGAAAAACATCCTAACGCAGATAGACTTAAAGTTTGTGATGTTGATGTTGGTGATAAAGAAATCAAAAAAGTTGTTTGTGGCGCTGCAAATGCAAGAGAGGGCCTTCTTACTGTATATGCCCCACCAGGAGCTATAATCCCAAAAAACAAAACCAAACTTGTTGTTGCTAAAATTAGAGATGTTACATCTTATGGAATGCTCTGTTCCGAATCTGAATTAAATTTATCAGATGAAAGTGATGGGATTACTGAGCTGTCATCATCGAAATATGCCAAAAATATTGGAAAAAGTTATTTTTCTAAATCAAGTTCTAATCTTATCGATTTATCAATTACACCAAATAGACCAGACTGTCTTGGTGTTCGGGGGATAGCGAGAGATTTATCAGCCTCAGGTTTTGGAAACTTAAAACCAGAAAAAGATAAAAAAATAAAATCTAATAAAAAACAGACTTTAAAAGTAAAAATAACAAAAGAAAAAGATCAAGGGTGTTTATCTTTTGGTAGCTGTTTAATAACTAACGTCAAAAATACAGAAAGTCCTCAATGGTTGAAAGATAAATTAATCTCTATAGGCCAAAAACCAATATCTGCAATTGTAGATATAACTAATTATGTCATGATTGATATTAATCGTCCTTTGCATGCATACGATGCTGACAAAATTGATAAAGGAATAATTGTTAGAAATTCAAAATCAGGAGAAGAATTTACTGCTCTAGATAATAAAAATTATAAACTTGATGATGGAATGTGTGTAATAAGCGACAACAAAGGTGTCTTAGGTCTAGGTGGAATTATTGGAGGAACAAGATCTGGTACAGAGTTAGATACAAAAAATGTTTTATTAGAGTCGGCTTATTTTGATCCGAGATCAATCAGAAAAACTGCTAAAAATTTGAATATTGATACAGATGCTAAATTTAGATTTGAAAGAGGTATTGATCAGTTATCAATTGAAAATGGATTAAATAAAGCAGCTATTTTAATTAAGGAAATTTGTGGTGGTGAAATTAGTAAAATAGATATTCAAAAAATAGAATCTTACAAAAACAAAGTAATAAAATTTGAACCAAAAACATTTGAAAAAATAACTGGCTTTAAAATTTCAACCAAAGAAATGATAAACATTTTAGAAAAACTTGGTTTTAAATTAAAAAAAGAAAAAAAATTGCTTAAATTATCAGTTCCATCTTGGAGACCAGATATCGTTCAAGAAATTGATATAGTGGAGGAACTTGTAAGAATTAGTGGTTATGAAAAAATAAAAATAGAAAATCCTATTAAAGAAAGATCAAAAAATACTTTAAATCCAACTCAAAAGTTATTTCATTTTCTTCAAAGAGCAGTAGCATCTAAAGGGTATCTGGAGGCTATTACTTGGTCTTTTACAGATTCAAAATATAACGATCACTTTAAAGAGGATAATAAAGAAATAAAAATTGTAAATCCAATTAGCTCTGAGTTGGGAGTCTTAAGAAATTCTATTTTTTCAAATTTAGTGATGTACATGAGCAAAAACTTAGATAGAGGAATTAAAGATTTATCAATATTTGAAATAGGACCAATATTTTATGGTTCACAACCTGGAGCTCAAAATATAGTTGTTTGTGGTTTGTCGGCTGGGAAAAAATCTAGACTTTCATGGATTGAAAAAGAGAGAAATATAGATGTTTTTGATATCAAAAGAGACGTTAAACAAACTTTAGTAGAAGCTGGTTATGATTCAGATAAATTTTATATTGATGATGAAAGCCCTAGTTATTATCACCCAGGAAAATCAGGAAGAATATTTTTAAATAAGGGAAAAGATAAGGTAGCTGCTTATTTTGGTGAAATTCATCCAAACATTATCAAAACACTAGATATTAAAACAGAGTCTTTAGTAGGATTTGAAATATTTCTAGATAATTTAAAACTACCAAAAAAATCTTTAAAAGATCAAAAACCAAAATATTCAGTATCTGATTTTCAAAAATCTGAAAGAGATTTCGCATTTATTGTTGATAAAAAAATAAGTGTGCAAGATTTAGTAAGTGTAATATCAAAAATTGATAAAAATTTAATTTCAAATGTTAAAGTTTTTGACGTATATGAAGGAGATAATATTCCTGAAAATCAAAAATCAATTGCTATCAGTGTAACAATTCAATCAATGGAAAAAACTTTAACAGATAATGATTTAGAAAAAATTAATAATTTGATAATAGAAACAGTTGAAAATAAAACTGGCGCTAAAATCCGTTCCTAAAAAAAATAATGAGTAGAATTGATAATATAAGAAATTTTGCAATCATTGCGCATATTGATCATGGAAAATCTACTATAGCTGATAGAATTATTCATAGTTGTGGTGGATTAACTGAAAGAGAGATGAAAGCTCAAGTTTTGGATTCTATGGATATTGAACGTGAAAGAGGAATCACAATTAAAGCCCAAACTGTAAAACTAAATTACAAAGCTAAAAATGGAAAAGATTATGTTTTAAATATTATTGATACCCCGGGTCATGTTGATTTCAGTTATGAAGTTAGTAGATCATTATATGCATGTGAAGGTTCAATTTTAATTGTAGATAGTACTCAAGGTGTAGAAGCTCAAACTTTAGCAAATGTTTACCAAGCTTTAGATACCAATCATGAGATAGTACCAGTTTTAAATAAGGTTGATTTACCTGCATCAGATTTAGATAAAACAAAAAAACAAATTGAAGAAGTGATAGGAATTGATACTGAAAATGCAATTCCGTGTTCAGGTAAAACTGGTGAAGGTATCGAGGATATTTTAGAACAAATAATAACAACATTGCCTGCACCAAAAGGAGAAAGCTCAGCCGATCTAAAATGTTTATTGGTTGATAGCTGGTATGACACTTATTTAGGCGTAGTAATATTAGTGAGAGTAATAGATGGTAAACTTTCTAAACACATGAAAATAAAAATGATGTCTACTAATCAGGAGTATATTGTTGAAAAAGTTGGGGTTTTTACACCAAAGCCAGTAGATATAAATGAACTAAAAACGGGTGAAATTGGATTTATTACAACTGGAATTAAAGTTTTGTCTGAAACAAAAGTTGGAGATACGATTTGTGATGCCTCAAAACCATTAAAAGATGCTTTGCCAGGATTTAAACCAAGTAAGCCGGTAGTGTTCTGTGGGTTGTTTCCAGTAGATAGTTCTGAGTTTCAAAAACTTAAAGATGGTTTAGCTAAATTACAATTAAATGATGCAAGTTTTTCATTTGAACCTGAGTCGTCTTCAGCTTTAGGATTGGGTTTTAGATGTGGATTTTTAGGATTACTTCATTTGGAAATTGTGACAGAAAGATTAGAAAGAGAATTTGATGTTAATTTATTAACAACTACACCTGGTGTTGTTTATAAAGTTCACCTTAATAATGGAAATATTATTGATCTTCAAAATCCATCAAGTTTACCCAATCCAACATTAATTAAATATATTGAAGAGCCATGGATAAAAGCAACAATCATTACTCCTGATCAATATTTAGGTTCAATTATAAAAATGTGTCAGGATAAAAGAGGAATTCAGACTAACCTAACTTATTCAGGTAATAGAGCTGTTATAAATTATGAGTTACCGTTGAATGAAGTTGTTTTTGATTTTAATGATAGACTAAAATCTATGACTAGTGGCTATGCTAGTTTTGACTATGAAATAATTGAGAATAGAGAAGGAGATTTGGTAAAACTTGGTATTTTAGTTAATGGAGAACCAGTTGATGCTTTAGCGATGATGATACATAAAGATTTTGCACAAAAAACTGGTAGAGAGGTTTGTGAAAAATTAAAAGATTTAATACCTAGACATAACTTTATGATTCCAGTTCAAGCTGCAATAGGAGGTAAAATTATTGCTAGAGAAACAATCAAAGGTTTTAAAAAAGATGTTTTAACTAAAATTCATGGTGGTGGAGCAACTGATAGAAAAAGAAAACTTTTAGAAAAACAGAAAAAAGGAAAAGCTAGATCAAAACAATTTGGAAGAGTAGAAATTCCTCAAGAGGCATTTATTGGTGTACTTAAGATTTCAAAAGAAAAATAGTAGGAGAGGTGGCCGAGTGGTTGAAGGCGCACGCTTGGAAAGCGTGTAAAGGAGCAATTCTTTCATGGGTTCGAATCCCATTCTCTCCGCCATTAAATAAGCTATATTTTTCAAGGGTTATTTAACTATTTTATAGTTTTTTTGTTAAGATAAATCAGCAATTTTTTTAAAAAATGTTATAATTTTCTTTTTCCGAAATTTAAAAAAATGACAAATAAAAATACATATCAGGCAGACTCCATCAAAGTTTTAAAAGGTCTTGAGGCGGTTAGAAAAAGACCAGGTATGTATATTGGAGATACAGATGATGGAACTGGTTTGCATCATATGGTTTATGAAGTTGTTGATAACTCTATTGATGAGGCATTAGGAGGATATTGTAAAAATATTAATATAAAAATTAATTCTGATGGAACTATTACAGTAAATGACGATGGAAGAGGAATTCCTGTTGATATTCATAAAGGAGAAAAAAAATCAGCAGCAGAAGTAATTATGACCCAACTTCATGCTGGTGGTAAGTTTGATCATGATTCTTACAAAGTTTCAGGTGGATTGCATGGTGTTGGTGTTTCAGTTGTCAATGCACTTTCAGAAAAATTACAGTTAGAAATATTTAGAGATGGAAAAAAATACTACATAGAATTTCAAAATGGTGAAGCTAAAGCTCCTTTAAAGGTAGTAGGAAAGGCAAAGCAAACTGGTACACAAATTACTTTTTTACCATCAAAAGAAATTTTTTCTTCAACGAAATTTAGTGCAAATATTCTTATTAAAAGAATGCGAGAATTAGCATTTTTAAATAAAGGAATTAAAATAATATTTACTGATGCAAGTGAAAAGAAAGAGAAAACATCTGAGTTTAAATTTGATGGTGGTGTTTTAGAATTTGTAGATTTTTTAGATGAAAAAAGAGAAAAGTTACAAAACAAAAATGGTAATGATTTATTTAGAAAACCAATTTATATTGAAGGAAAAAAAAATAATATTGAATTAGAGTGTTCATTGAAATGGAATGCAGGATATACGGAAGATATATTTCCATATACGAATAATATTTATCAAAAAGACGGTGGAACCCACTTATTGGGATTTAGAAGTGCATTAACTAGGGTAGTTAATAAATATGCCAATGAAAATAATTTACTAAAGAAAAATAAACTAGCAATCTCAGGTGATGATATTAAGGAAGGTCTAACTTGTGTACTTTCAACTAAAATTCCTGATCCAAAATTTTCATCTCAGACAAAAGACAAGCTAGTTTCATCAGAAGTAAGGATGATTGTAGAAACATTGGTAAATGAAAAATTATCTATTTGGTTTGATCAAAATCCGTCAGTTGCAAAAATTATTTTAGCTAAAGTTATTCAAGCAGCAATGGCTAGAGATGTTGCTAGAAAAGCAAGAGAAAATGTGAGAAGAAAAGGAGCCCTTGAATTAAGTGGTCTTCCTGGAAAATTAGCTGATTGCCAAATTGGCAAACAGGAGGGAACTGAATTATTTATAGTTGAGGGTGATTCAGCTGGTGGATCTGCAAAACAAGGAAGAAATAGGGCAAATCAAGCAGTTTTACCACTTAGAGGGAAAATACTTAATACTTATGTAGAAGATTTTAATGTGAAAAAAAATGGTAACGGGAATGGAAATGGTTCTGATCAAAGGACAAAGGCTTTATCTAAAATGATTTCTTCAAATGAGATCGTTACCTTGATTAATGCTCTAGGTTTGGACCCAAAAGCGCAAGAAATTGATTTAAAGGATTTAAGATATGGAAAAATAATAATTATGACGGATGCCGATGTAGATGGTTCTCATATAAGAGCTCTTCTATTGACTTTTTTTAATAATAAGCCATTTAATAAGTTAATTGAAAATGGTCATGTTTATTTAGCGCAACCTCCTTTATTTAAAATTAATAAAGGTTCTAAAGGTATTTATATTAAGGATGAGATTGAGCTAGAAGATTACATAGTAAATAATAATAAGGAGTTAAAAAAAATTAAGAAGGGAACTAAAGATTATTCTAGAAAAATTGATGAAGAAAAATCAAAAATGAATATTCAAAGATTCAAAGGCCTTGGAGAAATGAACCCAGAAGAATTATGGAGTACTACATTAGATCCAGAAACAAGGAATTTACTACAAGTAAAATACTCAAAAGATTTAAAAAAAGACCAAAGCTTAATTCACACTTTGATGGGTAATGATGTGGCATTAAGAAAAGATTTTATAGTTTCTAATGCTATAAATGTAAGAAATCTAGATGTTTAAAAATGAAGTTCTTTGAAACTTCAAAATATCATTCTTTTAAAAAATCAACTTATATAACGCTTAGATGGATCGGAATTATTGGACAATTAATTGCAGTCAATTTTGTATATTTATTTCTAAATTCTAGTTTTGATTTTATTACCTCAAATTTAATTATATTTTTAGGAATATTAAGTAATTTATATTTAATTTTTATTTATAAAAAAACACAATTGTCAGATAGATCTGCTTTTATCTTCCTTTTCATAGATATTTTGCAATTAGGTGTCCTTCTTTATTTGTCAGGGGGAATAACCAATCCATTTGTAATTTTTATATTAATACCAAGTGTTTTTTCTTCATCAAATCTAAGCTTAAGAACTAATACTTTATTAGTAATTTTAACAATAATTATAATTATATTTTTAACTTTTAATTATCAAAGTTTGCCAATTAATTTAAATAGTGATTTTCATAACAATCATTATTTTTATTATTCTATCCCACTTTCTTTGATTATCGCTTTAGTATTTTTAAACTATTTTGCAATGACATTTGGCACACAATCTAGGTTAAGAAAAGAGGCATTAGGAAAAATGGAAGAGGTAATGGCTAAAGAACACGAGCTTTTATCTTTAGGTGGTCAAGCTGCTGCAGCGGCACATTCTTTAGGTACACCACTTTCCACAATAACAATAATTACACATGATTTAATGAAACAATTTAAGGGGCAAAAAGATTTAGAAAAAGATATAGAGTTATTGAATAGTCAAGTTGAGCGATGTAATGAAATTTTAAAGCGGTTAACATTAAATCCTGTGGAAGAAGATGAATTTATTGATAAAGATATTAGTATTCGAGATTATTTGCATGAAATTATCTCTTCATTTAAGGAAATTAGTAAAAAAGAATTTGTGTTCAATTTTGATCAAGACTCAAATCCAAAAAAAATAAGTAAATCAATAGAGATTGTTTATGGATTAAGAAATTTTATAGGAAATGCAAATAAATTTGCTAAAAATTCTATTTTTATTAACTTAAAAAGTGACAGTGAATTTACAGAAATTACAGTAGAAGATGATGGCAATGGTTATCCACGAGATATTATATCAAAAATTGGAGAACCATATCTAAAATCAAATTATTCAAAAGATAAGTCTAAAGAGGGTTTAGGACTAGGGTTGTTCATTGGAAAAACTTTATTGGAAAAAAATTTTGCATCAGTCAATTGTAGAAATTCTAAAACACGTAATGGTGCTGAAGTTTTTATTAAATGGAATAATAAAGAATTATTTAATATTTAGTGGTATTTATTCTTTGTATCAAATAAGGAGCTTAATTGAGATATCATAACATCCCCTAATTCATTTACGTCAGTAATTTTGATAGCTTTATTGTAATATCTTGAAACATCGTGACCAATTCCTATAGCCAAAACTTCAATATCTGATTTATTTTCAATAAATTTCACAATCTTTTTTAAATGTTTTTCTAAAAAGTCACCTGAATTTACAGAAAGAGTTGAGTCATCTACAGGAGCTCCATCAGAAATAACCATTAATATTTTTCTTTCTTCTTTTCTCTTTTTTATTCTGTTATAGGCCCACGATATAGCTTCTCCATCGATGTTTTCTTTCAGTAATCCTTCTTTTAGCATTAGTCCTAAATTATTTTTCGCCTGTCTCCAATGCGTATCTGCTCCTTTATAAATTATATGTCTAAGGTCGTTCAATCTTCCTGGTTTTTTAGGTTTAGAATTTTTTGTCCATAATTCTCTACTCTGTCCACCCTTCCAATTTTTAGTTGTGAAACCTAAAATTTCAACTTTAACAGAGCACCTTTCTAGTGTTCTGGATAAGATATCTGCACAAATAGCAGCAATTGTGATTGGTCTTCCTCTCATAGATCCAGAATTATCTATGAGTAGAGTTACAACTGTATCTTTAAAATCTAAATCTTTTTCTTTTTTGAATGATAAAGAATTATATGGATCCATAATAATCCTTGGAAGTTTTGAACTGTCTAATAATCCTTCCTCTAAATCAAATTCCCATGCTCTGTTTTGTTTTGCAAGCAATTGTCTTTGAAGTTTATTTGCAAGTTTCGTTATAATATCTTGAAAGCCGATTAATTGTTGATCTAAATTTTTTCTTAGTTTTGCCGCTTCATCTGCATTTTCTAGATTTTCAGCTTTTACAACTTCATCAAACTGAGTTGTAAATATTTTATAATCTAAATTGATGTTATCAATTTTTTTTTGATCTACTTGCTCAGAGCTTTGTTCATCTGACTCTGTGTCCGAAAGCTGATCGTCAAAGTTAAATTCATCAACACTATAATCGGCATCCAGTGAAGCTTCTGATACATTTTCATCTTTTTCATCTTTATTATCTTCTTTGTCATTATTTTGATCTTCATTTGATGGATTATCTTGTCCTTGATCTTGATTTTCTTCTTTTCTTTCGTCCTCATCTTCACTTTGAAAAATATCCATTTCTTCCAATATTTCAGAAAACTTCGAACTATAAATGTTTTGATCTTCAAGATTTTTAAGTAAAAATTCTTTATGTTTTTCTATAGCGTTCTCAAAGTCTTTTTCCCAAAAATTAAGCATTTTTGTTGTTAGAGGATTTAGCTTAATTTTATGAAAATTCTTAAGCATATATAACTCGAATGCCTCTGATACAGATACATCCTCTTTAGTTTTTAATTGATCTTTGCGTTTACGATTTATTATTTGATGATAATTTTCTTGAAAATTTTTCTCAATTCCTTTTAACATTTTTCCTCCTAGAGTCTCATAACGTATTTTTTCAGCGATATTATAAAGAGATCTAGAAGATGAATTTGAGGGAAGGTTTTTTTTGTAAATAGTTTCATTACAAAATTTTTTTTTCAAAGCAGAGGAGTCTGTTTCTGCACGTAATCTTATAAAATCAGCTGGACTAGTTAAATTATCAATCTCTAGAAAATTAAATTCTTTTATTTTTTTTTCTTCAGAATTTGTTTTTTTTACATCAAAATCATCGGCAATTACTTTTGCGGTAGAAGTTAAAGCAATTTTGAATTTTTCTTTTAAATTATTTTCTTTAGTACTCATTAGATTTGAATATTAATCAAAGATTCTGGCAATTCTTCACCAAAACATCTTTGATAATATTCTGCGATAGTATTTTTTTCAATATCATCACATTTATTAAGAAAAGTTACTCTAAAGGCGTAACCAGTGTCTTTAAATATCTCTGCATTTTCTGCCCAATGTAACACCGTTCTTGGGCTCATCACTGTTGAAATATCTCCTGCAATAAATCCTTTACGCGTTAAAGATGCTACTTTTATCATGTTAGCAACCTTCTCTTTTCCTTTTGTATTATTTAGGTTTTTATTTTTAGATAAAACAATGTCCATTTCTCTATCTAGGCTGAGATAATTTAATGTTGTAACGATATTCCATCTGTCCATCTGACCTTGGTTAATTTGCTGCGTACCATGATAAAGACCTGTCGTATCACCAAGTCCAACAGTATTTGAAGTAGCAAATAATCTAAAAAATTTATTTTGTTTAATTATTTTGTTTTTATCTAGTAATGTAAAATTTCCCTCAGCTTCTAAAACTCTTTGAATTACAAACATTACATCAGGTCTACCAGCATCATATTCATCAAAAACAAGTGCAACTGGATTTTGTATAGACCATGGTAAAATTCCCTCGTTAAATTGAGTTACTTGTTTACCATCTTTAAGAACAATCGCATCTTTTCCAATTAAATCAATTCTACTTACATGACTATCTAAATTTACACGGATACAAGGCCAATTTAATCTTGCAGCAATTTGCTCAATGTGAGTAGATTTTCCAGTGCCATGATATCCTTGAACTAAAACTCTCTTATTAAACGCAAATCCTGAAATAATGGCTAAAGTAGTATCTCTATCGAACTTGTAGTTTTTATCAATTTCAGGAACATATTCATTCTTTTTTGAAAATGCGTCCACTTCCATTTCTGAATCAATTCCAAAAGTTTGTTTTAATGAAACTTTAATATCCGGTTCTGTGTTAAGATTTGGTGTCAATTTTTTCTCTATAGGTATTTTTTAATTGAGTGTAAGCCAATGTTATAAGTTTAAGTTTTTCCTCGTATTTTTTATTTCCAGAATTCATATCAGGGTGAAATTTTTTCACAAGTAATTTGAATTTATCTTGTATTTTCTTCCAGTTTAACCCTACAGAAACCCCCAATATTCCGAAAGCTTTTATATCTTTATGATCAAATTTAAATTGACGCATATGATTATAATCTCCATTTATTTTTTCTTTATCTAGCTCATCTTTCAAAGTTGTATTCCATAACACTTTGAAAAAATTATCAGAGGAGCTAAAGCTTTGCGTGGGTTTGTGCCAAGTCATATCAGACTTTAAAAAATCGATTATTTGGTCGTCATTCATTCCTGAAAAATAGTTCCAATTTTTATTAAATTCTTTAACGTGCTCAAGGCAAAGCATTCTAAATTTTCTACTATTATCTTTTTCAACTGGTGCCTTATATTCACCTATTTCATTACAATTATTCCAGTCGCAAATGTTTTTCATGATATATAATAACATATATGGATATAAATGAGTTAATTACAATTGTAAAAAAAAAATTATTAGATCAAATAAATATTGAGAGTATAAATATTGAGGACAAATCTTTTCTTCATAAAAATCATAAAGGAAATCAAGAAGGAAAATATCATTTAAAGATAACTATTGTCTCTGACGAACTAAAAAAAATGAATAAAATTGAAAGTAATAAAAAAATTTACAAAATTTTAGATCAAGAATTAAAAGAATTTATTCACTCAATACAGATTTTAATTAGTTAAAATTTTTTTCATAAATAAACCTAACTTTTTTTTGGAGTATTGTTTATTAAAAATTGGCTTACCAATTTTTTTTAACAAAACTAAATTAATTTTTTCAGAATTATTTTTTTTATCTTTGATCATAAAAGATAAAATCTTATTTAAGTCTTTGATGGAAAAATATTTTTTTATAGAGGAAGATAGACCAGAATTATCAATATGATTTATTATTAAATTATATTCACTTTTACTGAGCATATTTTCCCTTAAACTAAAATTAAGTGCTGTCTTTATTCCAAGTATTACAGCCTCACCATGATTTAGTTTGTGACTGTAACCTAAGCTTGCCTCATAAGCATGGCCAAAGGTATGACCAAAATTTAATATTTTTCTTAATGCTGTTTCTTTTTCATCTTTTTCGACTATCTTTTTTTTAATTTTACAACTTTCATAGATAGTTTTTTCAATAAATGGAGATGAAAGACTTAAAATCTTTTTAAGATTTTTACTTAAGAAATTAAAAATTTTTTTATTATCAATCAATGAATGCTTCAATATTTCTCCATATCCACAAATTATTTCTCTTTTTGATAAAGATTTAAGAAATTGAATATCTGAGAGAACCAATGATGGTTGATAAAAACTTCCTATTAAATTTTTACCATACTTAGAATTAACTCCAGTTTTTCCACCTATTGATGAATCAACTTGAGCTAAAAGAGTTGTTGGAATATTTACAAACTTTAGGCCTCTTTTGAATAGACTGGCAGCAAAACCACTTACATCGCCTGTAATTCCTCCTCCTAAAGAAATTACAATATCATTTCTTGAAAAGTTTTTATTTAACAAAATTTCTAGAATTTTATTAACGCTATTAATATTTTTATTTTTTTCACTTGCATTAAAATAAAATATAAAAATACTTTTATTTTTTAAAGATCTTTTAATATTTAAGATAAATTTTTTTGGAATATTTCTATCAACAACAATTAAACATTTGTCAAAATTGATTGAATTTAATTTAAAAATTTTTGATACACTCGAGGTTAAATTTGATCCAATAATTATCGGATAGTTTTCGGTTTTAGTTATTATATTTAATCTAGTTTGTTTCATAAATTTCTACAATTTTATTTACTATTTCATTTTTAGTAAGATTATCACACTTTATCTCATATAAAGCTTTAGAATAAATGTTGGACCGTTTCTTAATTAAATCAATTAACTCAGTATCTGTTGCGTTAATCGCTAATGGTCTTTTTCTACTATTTTTAATTCTATTTAATAATGTTTTATCATCCCAATTTAGCCAAAAAGATAAATGATTTTTTAAAATTTCTTTTCTAATACTATTATTTGTAAAAGCTCCTCCACCAAGTGAAATCACAGTAGAGTTTAATTTAAGTTTTTTTAAAGTTATTTGTTCCTCAATTTTTCTAAAATAATCTTCGCCCTTAACTTCAAATATTTTTTTTATTGTCATATTTAAATTTTTTTCAATTTCTTTATCGATATCTACAAAATTTAATTTTAGTTTCTTAGCTGCTAAGGACCCAATAGAGCTCTTACCTGAACCCATCATACCTAAAAAAACAAGATTTTCTTTTGATTTCATAAGTTTCTTTATTGAAAAAACATAAATATGTCTTAATTTGAAATTAACTAAAAGTATATGCAATTCATTAAAAACACAAGTTCAGGCAAAGCAAGTATCATAGGACTTGTGATTAAATCTATAATCGGATTAGGGGTCATTTTAGGTATTATTTTTTTTCTAAGTACAATTGATTTTCCTGCACCTAAAAAAGAAATTGAAAAAATTATTCCAAATGAAAATTTTAAAATTGTTAAATAAAAAAATTTTTTCAACTCAATTAGTTTGTATTATTTTATTTATCCCTGTGTTTGCCGAGGAAAAACCAATTGATATTTGGAATATAGAAAAAAAGGATAATCAAGTTATTTCAGAAACACATATTTCAAGTGAAAACACTATAAACACTAATCAGAATAGTGTTTACGAACTGCAAACAAATAAACAAACGGATACAATTAAACTTGATAAAGAATTTTCTTCAAAAGAAATAAAAATTGTTGGGTTATACGATCCAAGTCAATACGGGCTGAGTATGGATATGTGGTCAAATTCAGATGGAACTAAATTAAAAAATTTATTTCAGAGTATTAATAAATTTAATCTTTCGGAAGATGCATCTGAGATAATGCACATATCTTTATTAACAAATGCTTATTCCCCAACTCAAAATATTACTGAGCAAGAATTTATGAACTTTAAATCTGATTGGTTAATAAAAGATGCAAACTTAGAATTAATAGAAGAATATTTAATTAAAAATCAAATAATAAATTTACATCCAAATTTAGCAAGATATTTGGTGGATACTTATTTATCAGAATCAAATCTAAAAAAATCATGTGAGATTTTTTCTAAAAATTCTGAACCCATTCAAGATGAATATCTATCAAAATTTAATTTATATTGTTTAATCAATTATGGAAAAAATGAAGAGGCACAACTAATCTTAGATTTAAAAAAAGAGTTAGGTTTTGAAGATATTTATTACGAAAGCAAAATAAATTATTTATTTGGATATCTAGATGAGGCAGATAAAGAAATATCAATAAATTCAATTTTAGATTTTCATTTAGCTCATAGAACTAACCCTGAGTTTTCTTATGAACCAAGTGAAGATACGCCTAAAATAATTTGGAAATATCTTTCATCTGCTAATTTACTTTTTAAAATTCAAGATATAGAAATTACTGATGTAGAAAAAATTTCTACAATAGAAAGAGCTGTTAATGATAAAAATTATTCTGAGGAGGAGTTATTCGAATTTTATAAAAAATTCCAATTTAATATTAATCAATTTTTAAATGCAAAAGAGGCATATAAATCTCTATCTTCAATCGAGGGACGTGCTCTTTTATATCAAAGAACTCTTTTAATTGAAGAACCAAAACTCAAATTAGAATTTATTAAGATATTAAAGGATCTATTTATATCTGATGATATTGGTGATGCCTTTGATTTGGAATTAAAAAAATTTTTAGGTGAAATTAATATTGAGGATGTGCCGTCAAATTTTACAACATTTTACAAAAGTAATTTAAACAAGAAAGAGACAGAAGATAAAAAGATTAAATATAATAGTAAAATTTTACACCAATCAAAACTTATAAATTATTTCAATGGAGACTATGCAAAATCTAAAATTGAAGAGGATCTAGATAAATTTTTAAAAAAAATCAAAAAAGATAAAAAATATTTTTTATCAAAAAAAGATATAATTTTTTTAGAGGCGCTTAAATCTGATGGAGTTGAAATCTCAAAAAAATATGAGAGTCTTTATGAGGTAAAGCAATCAGAAATGCCTGCCGATATTCAAACAATGATAGATAATAATGAGATTGGTGCTGCTTTGTTGAGAATAATTGAGGTAATTGGACCTGACAAAATTGAAAGTATTGATGAAGATACAATTTATTTTATTATTAATACTTTAAATCAATTAAATGTTGATTTAATTAGAAATAAACTATTGCTAAAAGTTCTTCCTTTAAAAGTATAAAAATTATAATAAAATCGAGTTATGGCTATCAGAACTATAATAACAGAACCTAATAAATTACTTAGACAAATTTCTAAACCAGTCAATAGTGTTGGTAAAGAAGAGCAAAAATTGATGGATGATATGCTTGAGACAATGTATGACGCAAACGGAATTGGTCTCGCGGCGATACAAGTTGGTGTACCAAAGAGAATTATTGTAATGGATATAAGTAAAGATGAGAATAAAAAAGAGCCAAGATATTTCGTAAATCCAGTTATTAAAAATAAAGATCTAGAAAAAGCAACTTATGAGGAAGGATGTCTTTCTGTGCCAAATCAGTTTGCAGAAATTGATAGACCTAGTAAGTGTGAAGTAGAGTATCTTGATTATGATGGAGAAAAGAAATTGCTAAAGGCAGATGGTCTTCTTGCAACATGTATTCAGCATGAAATGGACCATTTAGAAGGGATATTATTTATTGATTATCTTTCAAAATTAAAAAGGTCAATGATAATTAAAAAATTATCAAAATTAAAGTCTACCTCTGCAGAAGCTTAATCAATGCTAAAAAAAATAGTTTTTATGGGGACTCCTATGTTCGCTGTTCCAATTTTAAAATCACTTTATCAAAATGGATATCCTATTTCCTGTGTTTATACACAACCACCTCAAAAATCTAAAAGAGGCCAAAAAATTAACAAGTCACCAATTCAATTAATTTCAGAAACTTTAAACATAGAATTTAGAACACCAAATTCATTAAAAGAAAATTTAGAGGAATTAGAATATTTTAAATCTTTACAGGCAGATTTAGCAATAGTTGTTGCTTATGGTCAAATTATACCAAAGTCATATTTAAATTTAACTAAAAAAGGATTTATTAATATACATGCATCTATTCTTCCAAAGTGGAGAGGTGCTGCTCCTATTCAAAGATCAATTATGAATTTAGATAAAGAGACAGGAATTAGTATTATGAAAATAGGAGAGGAACTAGATACAGGACCGGTATGTAATGTTTATAAAATTAATATAGAAAATAATTTAAATGCTGAAGATATTAATGAAAAGCTATCAAGTTTGGCTGCAGAGAAAATTTTAGATAATATAGATGATATATATGAGGATAAAGCAAACTTTGTAGAACAAGATCACTCATCAGCGACATACGCATCAAAAATTCAAAAATTAGAGGGGCAAATTAATTGGAAAGAGGATGCAAAAATTATAATTGGTAAAATAAATGGACTTTATCCAGTTCCAGGCGCTTATTTCATGTTTAACGGTGAGAGATATAAAATATTAAAAGCAGAAATTGGACAAGTACAAGGAAAACCAGGTGAGGTTTTATCTGACCATTTAGAAATTTCATGTGGAGACAAAAAATCAATAAAAATTAAAGAAATACAAAGACAAGGAAAAAAGCCCCAAAGTATTGGAGAATTTGTTCTAGGAACACAAATTAAAAAGGGTTCATTTTTAGAATGAATAGATACCAAATACTTATTGAGTATGCAGGGACAAATTTTAGAGGATGGCAAATACAAAAAAAAGGTCCAACAATTCAAGGATTAATTCAAGAAAAATTATCAAAGTTATTAAAAGAAAAGATTATTTTACATGGTCAAGGAAGAACTGATGCCGGGGTTCATGCATTTGAGCAATCTGCACACTTTGATTGTAAAAATAAAATAACCGATATAATTAAATTTTTGAAATCAATAAATCATTTTTTAAATTTAGAAGATATTGCAATCAAAAATATTAAAAAAAGAAACAATAAATTTCATGCTAGATTTTCAGCAAAACAAAGAATTTATAAATATTTTATCTTTAATCAAATAAGTCAACCGATAATTGAAAAAAATAGAGCTTGGCATGTTCGAAGGCCTTTAAATTTAGAATTAATGAAAAAGGGTGCAAAAAAGTTATTAGGAACCAATGATTATTCAACTTTTAGATCCTCAAGCTGCAATGCTAAAAGTCCAATTAAAACTATTAAATCAATAAAAATTAAATCATCAAAAAATAAAATTGAATTTCAGTTTAGTTCTCAATCATTTTTACAACATCAGGTTAGATCTATGGTTGGTTGTTTAAAATACTTAGGAGAAAAGAAATGGGATTTGAAAACTTTTGAAAAGAGATTTAAGTCAAAAAAAAGAACATTGTGTGCTCCTCCAGCACCACCAGATGGTTTATTTTTATTTAGAGTTCTTTATTAATTTATTTTTATTGCTCATAGCAAACTTTTTATTTATTCGCCATCTAGACTCAGCTCTTACAATATAACCACAACAGTTTTTTGATTTACATTTACAAGGAAATTGTTTGTATTTTTCATCATAACCAAATCCATAATCACAGGTAAACTCCTCACCTTTTTTAATGTCTTTGATTGCTTTAACCCAAATTTTCAATCCCTTTCCATCGTAATCACAATTATTATCACAAGAATGGTTAATTAAACCTGCAGTATTCCATGGAAAATCTCCATCTAGGTCGTATCTTTTATTTATTGTAAATAAATAAATGGGTTTATTGTTATCGTACTTATCAGAATCTTGTGTTTGTTTTTTTGTTATAATTTTTCCAACATAATCAATTATTTTGGTCCCCTCTTTAATGTCACGAGTTGCATAAAGTCCTCTACCTTTATTATCAATTCCAGATTTTTTTATTTTATATAATTTCATGAAGATTTTTATTTAGAGTTTTCTTAAGAATTATCAATTAAATTCTAAAAGAGCATCAACGTGTCTTTTAGTGCTGTCTCTAAGTGCCTTTAGGTCATAACCACCCTCTAAAATTGAAACAACTTTTCCATCACAAAATTTTTTAGAAACCTCTAATATTCTTTTGGTAATAGTAAAATAATCCTCTGTTTTTAAATTAAATTGAGCAAGAGGGTCATTCTCATGGGCATCGAAACCAGCACTAATCAATATAAACTCTGGTTTAAACTCTTCTAATTTTTTTAATACACTGTCAAATACATTTAAATATTCTTCTGAACTTATACCGGCTGGCAAAGGTATATTTAATATATTGTTAAATTTACCTCTTTCCTGTTCGGAACCAGTTCCTGGATAATATGGATATTGATGAGTTGATATAAAAAGAACATTTTTATTTTCATAAAAAATATCCTGTGTACCATTACCATGGTGCACATCAAAATCTATTATTGCAACTTTTTTATATTTATAGTTTTTCAACAAATAATTTGCGCCAATACTCACTGAATTTAAAATGCAAAAACCAGCAGCCTTATTTTGTGAACTATGATGTCCAGGAGGTCGAACACTACAGAATGCATTTCTAAATTCTTTTTTTTCCACACCATCAATTGCAGCAATTATTGATCCAACTGCATCAAAAGTTGCGTCCTTGCTTCCAGGTGAAATAATCGTATCACCATCAAGTGAAGCAAAACCTTTTTTTGGGAAAGAACTTTTTACTAAATTTAAATACTTCTTCTCATGTGTAGTTAAGAGAATATCATCTGAAACTTTAGATGGTTTCTTCCATATAAGATTTTTATTATTATGTTTTTTAAAATTTTCTATTATGACAGATACTCTTGCTATTTGTTCTGGATGCCCAGGACCTGTATCATGATTTTGAGATGTATCTGATGTAATTAAACCAGTTTTCACTTAAAATAGTTATTTAAGATTTTGCTATAAATTAAAGTTAATCTTTTTAAATCAGATAATGACACACATTCCCCTACCTTATGCATAGTTTTTCCCACTAATCCAAATTCTAAACATGGAGCTATTTTTCTTATGAATCTAGCATCCGATGTACCACCAGTTGTAGATAATTTAGGTTTAATTTTAGTAATCTTTTTAATTGTATTTTGTATCATAAATGTCGTTTTGTTAGGTTTAGTTAGAAAAGCCTCACCAGAAACAGTATATTCGATTTTATATTTTGATTTATTTTTATTACAAATTTTTTTAATTATTTTATTTATTTTATTCTTTAATTTGTTAG
>CACDLV010000012.1 GCA_902553675.1 uncultured Pelagibacteraceae bacterium | reverse complement strand
AATGAATCCAGATGCTTCTGTTAAAGCATTAGCTAGCACAGAAGTTGATGTAAGTGCATTAACGCCCGGAAATACTTTAACTGTTTTGTGGAGAGGTAAACCAGTCTTTATAAGAAGAAGAACTCAAGAAGAAATTGATGAAGCTAGGTCAGTAAAGATGGAGGAACTAATTCATCCAGAAAAAGATGAAGATAGAGCTAAAAACCCTGAGTGGCTTGTAATGTTAGGGGTTTGCACACATTTAGGATGTGTACCTTTAAATGATAAAGGCGATTACAATGGATGGTTCTGCCCATGTCATGGATCCCACTATGATACATCTGGAAGAATAAGAAAAGGACCAGCTCCATTAAATATGGAAATACCTAAATACGAATTCGTTAACGCTAATACAATTAAGATTGGATAAACTAAAAACTAATGAGTGATCACGACTACAGACCAAAATCAAAAGTAGGACAATGGTTTAACGATCGACTTCCATTATTAACTCTTGCCAACCATTTAACAGATTATCCAACTCCAAAAAATTTAAATTATTGGTGGACTTTTGGTGGAATATTAACTTTTTGTTTAATTACTCAAATTGTTACAGGACTAACACTTGCAATGCATTACATTGCTCATGCTGATATGGCTTTTGAAAGTGTTGAGCACATCATGCGTGATGTTAATTATGGTTGGTTAATTAGATATATTCATGCAAATGGTGCATCTATGTTTTTTTTAGCAGTCTACATTCACATATTCAGATCATTATTTTATGGTTCTTACAAAGCACCAAGAGAAATAATCTGGATTTTAGGAATAATAATTTATTTATTAATGATGGCCGCAGCCTTTATGGGTTATGTGTTGCCATGGGGACAAATGAGCTTCTGGGGAGCAACTGTAATAACAAATTTATTTAGCGCCATTCCTTTTGTTGGAGAGGGTATTGTTACCTGGTTATGGGGTGGGTACTCAGTAGACAATCCAACTTTAACAAGATTTTTTACATTGCATTATCTTATTCCATTTTTAATTTTAGGATTAGTTGTTTTACATATTTGGGCTTTGCATGTTCCTGGAAATAATAATCCAGTTGGAATAGACATCAAAAAACCGTCAAAAGACACTGTGCCTTTCCATCCTTACATCGTAATCAAAGATGGTTTCGCTTTATTAATGTTCATGATTGTGTTTGCTTTCTTTGTATTCTACGCACCAAATATTTTAGGTCACGCAGATAATTATATCGAGGCAAACCCAATGGTAACACCTGCACATATTGTGCCTGAATGGTATCTGTTACCTTTTTATGCAATATTAAGATCAGTTCCTGATAAGTTACTAGGAGTTGTGGCTATGTTATCTGCAATATTAATTTTAGCTGTCTTACCTTGGTTAGATACTTCGAAAATTAGATCTGCAGTATTTAGACCTTTATATAAACAATTTTACTGGATACTAGTTGCTGATGTTTTGATACTTGGTTATGTGGGTGCGATGCCAGCTGAGGGACTTTACTTGTTGATAGCACGAGTTGCAACAGCGTATTACTTTTTGCATTTTTTAGTTATTCTTCCTGTTTTAGGCTTTAAAGAAAAAACTTTACCAGTGCCTCTAAGTATTACTGAACCTGTTCTAGGTGGTTCACCAAATCTAGCTGCCGCCAGAAATAAAGAAAGTAAAATAGAATAAGGTGAAAAATTTATTTAAATTATTTTCTTTAATAATCTTAATTATTGCTTCAAATTCAAATTCTTTTGCTGCTGAAAAAGTAGAATATCTAAAAACTGACTGGAGTTTTAAGGGTCTATTTGGAAAATTTGATAGAGCTTCTCTTCAAAGAGGTTATCAAGTTTATGCTGAAGTATGTGCCTCATGCCATTCGATGAAGTATTTAAGTTATAGAAATTTAGCAGAAAAAGGTGGGCCAGAATTCTCTGAAGCTCAAGCTAAAGCTATAGCAGCTTCATTTGAAGTAACTGATGGTCCAAATTCTGATGGTGAAATGTTTACAAGACCAGGTAAATTATCTGATAAATTTGTAATGCCATATGACAATGTAAAAGCTGCCCAAGCAGCAAATGGTGGTGCATACCCTCCAGACATGTCTGTTTTGGTTAAAGCTAGAGGAGGTGGTGTTGACTATATTTATTCCTTATTACAAGGATATGAAGAAGCTCCTAGCACTGTAACTTTAGATGATGGAGTTTATTACAATAAATATATGTATGGTAATAAAATTAGAATGGCTGCTCCATTATCAGATGGATTAGTAGAGTATGGTGATGGAACAAATGCAACAATAGAACAGATGTCAAAAGATGTAACGACTTTCTTAATGTGGTCTGCTGAACCTCATTTAGAAGCTCGTCATCAGATGGGTTTTAAAGCGATTACATACTTAATTATTTTAACAACTCTTGTTTACTTCAGCATGAAAAAGATATGGTCACGTGTTGAATCTGAAGTTTAGTACGTCTCCGTCTTTCACAATATAGTCTTTACCTTCTAATCTCATCTTTCCGTTAGCTTTAGAATTTACCCATCCATCATTGGCTACAAAATCCTCATAAGATATAGTTTCAGCTCTAATGAAACCTTTTTCAAAATCTGTATGAATTTCTCCTGCAGCCTTAGGAGCAGTACAATCTTTTTGTATGGTCCAAGCCCTTGTTTCTTCAGGTCCAGAAGTAAAATACGTATAAAGTTCCAATATTTTATAGCCCTTTTGAATTAACATTCTAAGACCTGTATCTTTTAAACCAATCATATCCATATAATTTTTTTTTTCATCTTCTGGCAATTCATTTATTTGGTTTTCTATGTCTGCAGAAATAATCAGAGTGTTATCTTTTCCAAATTTTTCAATAAAGTTTTTTGTATATTTATTTCCATCCTGTACGCTTTGCTCATCTACATTACAAACAAAAATCTTTGGTTTTATTGATAAAAGACCACTTTGATTAAGTTGTTTTGTATCAAATTGATAATTTAATATTGATAAATCTTTATCATTATTAATACAGTCTAATGCAATCTCTAAAATCTTAAGCTGATCTTCGTCTACATTTTTCTTATCATTTTTTTCAAGTCTTTTTTGAATAGATTCTAGGTCAGCTAACATCATTTCAGTTTCAATGATCTCAAGATCTCTAATAGGGTCAACATCAGGATTAACATTTTGAATATCTTCCGAGTCAAAGCATCTAATCATATGAATAACTGCATCAACTTCTCTTATATGTGACAGAAATTTATTACCTAATCCTTCACCTTTAGATGCACCTTTCACAAGACCAGCTATATCCACAAATGAAATAGTAGTATTTATTGTTTTTTTTGATTTTGAAACTTCTGATAATTTACTCAATCTTTGATCTGGAACGGGGACTACTCCAACATTAGGATCTATCGTACAAAATGGAAAATTTGCAGCTTGGGCTTTGCTTGAGTTTGTAAGAGCATTGAAGAGCGTAGATTTACCCACATTAGGCAAACCAACAATTCCACATTTAAAACTCATTATTTATTATTTACAGTGCTAGAGAATAAATCTAATTTTTTGTCGATAAGTATTGAAATAGAATCTGTGATGTTATTGGTAATTTTTTCCAATCCAAGCATTTCATCCTCATCAAAATTTTGAAGAACAAAATCACTCACTTCCATTTTATCTTTTGGTTTACCAATTCCTATTCTTACTCTTGAATAATCTTTACCAATAAATTTATCTATTGATGCAACACCGTTATGTCCTGCATCAGAGCCACCAAATTTTGCTTTTATCTTTCCAAATTCTATATCTAGATCGTCATGAAAGACAACAACATCCTCAGCATCTATTTTGAAATATTCAATTAATTCTCTAATACAAATTCCAGAATTATTCATAAATGTTAAAGGTTTAATAGCATAGACTTTTTGGTCTCCTACATTACCAGTTGTAAGAAGTCCTTTGAATTTTGGTTTTTGTTTTGAAAGTCCGAATTTTTTATTTATTGCATCTATAATCTTGAAACCAATATTGTGTCTGTTGTTTTCACTGTCTGGGGTTGGATTGCCTAATCCTACAAGTAGAAGCATAAAATATTAATATTGGAGGATAAAATTCAATTTTAATTAACTTATTTTTTTTCTTCAGCAGGTTTTTTATCTTCACCTTCTTTTTTATCACCTTCAGCTGCTGGCTTATCTCCACCTTCAGCTGCCGCCGCTTCTTCTCCTTCAGCACCTTCTCCCTCAGCTGCCTCAGCTTCCGCAGGTTTTTCAGGCTCTTTCATAACAGTCGGAGCTGCTAGAGTTGCAATTACGAAATCTCTTCCTTGAATCGTGGGAGTAACATCACTGTCGAGATTTATAGATGAAATCTTAAAACTTTCTCCAATATCAACTCCATCAAGATCTATTACAAGATTTTCAGGAATTTTTTCACTTGGACATTTTAGCTCAACTTTTCTTCTTACAATGTTTAAAACCCCGCCTCTTTTCAAACCAGGAGATTTTTCATGATTTAAAAATTTTACCGGTACCTCGATTCTAACTTTTACTCCTGCGACTATTCTTAGAAAGTCTACATGAATTGGTTCATCTGAAATAATGTCATATTTTATTTCTCTTGGAAGAGCTTTTTGAGGTTTGCCATCAACATTTAAAGTTATTATACTTGATAAAAAATTTTCTTTTTCAATTAGTGATTTAAGTATCTTTTTAGATATAGAAATCTTTTCATTTTGAGCTTCACCACCATAAATGATGGCAGGAACATTACCGTTATCCCTAAGTGAATTAAGCTCACCTTTAGTTTTGGTATTTCTGATGTTAGCATCTAATGAATTCATAAAAACAAGGGTTTTTAGCTCAAGTTCCTTAATAACTCAAGGTATTTATTTGAATAAATCTGATACTGAGGTTGAATTAGATATTCTTTTAATTGCTTCTCCCATAAGCCCTGAAATTGACAGAACCTCAATGTTTTTAACACCTTTAGTTCTGCTCATGTTATCAATTGTATCAGTTATCACTAAATTTTTAATTACTGAATTTTTAATTTTTTTTACAGCTTCACCACTAAGTACACCGTGAGTTATATACACGTAAACTTCTTTAGCCCCTCTATCTTTCAGAGCTTTAGCTGCATTTACTATTGTTCCTCCTGAATCGATTATATCATCTACAATTATACAAGTTTTACCTTTTACATCTCCTATCACATTCATGACTTGGGATTGACCTGGTTTTGGTCGTCTTTTATCTACAATCGCTAATCCAACATTTAAGAGTTTACCTAGCGCTCTTGCCCGCTCAGTTCCACCCACATCTGGAGCAACGCAAATAAGGTTTTTACTTTTTATCTTTCTTTTTGCATGTCTTGCAAAAATAGGTGTTGCAAACAAGTTGTCTACCGGAATATCAAAGAAACCTTGAATTTGACCTGCATGCAAATCAACAGTAACTACTCTGTCAGCACCAGCTTTTGTAATTAAGTTTGATACCAATTTTGCAGAAATTGAAGTTCTGGGTACTACTTTTCTGTCCTGCCTAGCATAACCAAAATATGGAATTACTGCAGTTATATTTTTTGCAGAAGATCTTTTTAGCGCATCAATACACAACAAAAGTTCCATCAAATTATCATTAGCAGGCGAAGATACAGATTGAATTATAAAAATACTGTTACCTCTGATATTCTCATTTATTTCAACATAAATTTCTCCGTCAGAAAAATTTCTAATGCTTGAGTTAACCAATTTAGATTTTAGATATTTAGCAATATTTTTGCTTAATGGTTTGTTGCTATTTCCGGATAATAATTTCATTAAAAAAACCTAATTAAGCATAATTATTGAAATATTTCTACCATAATCATTATGATTTAGTCTTAACGCTCTTCTTGCACTAAAAAAATTATTATTAATATCAAATGTATCAATATTCACAGACTCAATATTTTTAACTTTATTCTTTAAAAGACATGATTTTACATATTTAGGTAAATCAAAATAAAGCTTTTTGTACTTAATTTTAAAAAATTTATTATTTTTTTTATCCTTTTTAACAAATTTTCTTTTAAAATCTTCTTTGACTTCATAATTTTTAACCGAAATAGCAGGTCCGATAGCAGCAATGATATTTTTAGGACTAGAGCCTTTTTTGATCATAAATTGGATTACTTTGCTAATTATATCTTTGTATGCACCTTTCCATCCTGCATGAATTGCTGCAATTAATTTTGTTCTTTCATCACAGATTAAAATCGGCACACAGTCAGCAGTTAAAACACCAATTGGTATATTTTTTTGATTTGTAATTACTGCGTCTGCTTTTGGTTTTGATTTAAATATATTCTTTTTATTAATATAAACAAACTTATTACTATGTATTTGATGAAGTAAAAAAATACTTTTAGTAGTACTTTTTATTTTGTTTTTAACAATTTGTAAATTTTTTTTAACATCTAAGGGATTATCTTTAGAACCAGGACCACAGTTTAAACTTTTATAAATTTTTTTTGATTTACCACCAGTTTTATTAAAAAAACCATGTTTAATTGTTTTAATTTTTGAGAGTTTTTTTGATTTTATCAATTTTGAAAACCTGTTTTAAAATTATTTTTCTTATTTTTTACAAGCAAGACTTTGAACAATTCGCCCATTTGTTTTTCATCTATCAAACGTCTTACTCGATGAAATAAATCTGCTTTTTTAGAAAATGCTATATTTTTGCTGACTATTTCTGCTCTTTGAAGAAGACCCATACTTGTTAAAAATTTTTTTTGATTTGTAAAAATTGAATTAATTTCTTTAAACTGATTTATAAATTTCTCAAAAGAATGAAAGTTTATATTGTAAGTAATATCAGAGTCTCCAATATTTTCTAAAATGTTAGAATATTTGTGATTATTTACTGCCTGAAGAGTTTCATGCATTTTGCTGTCTGCATAACCATAATCAATAACCAACATTCCTCCATCATTTTTTTGTATTAAATCGCAAATTGCTCTTAAATATTTAAATGTATCTGGTGAATATTCTATAACATTCTGATTTTTTGATATTTCAAAATTTAAATGTTTCTCAATTTTTTCTATATCAATTTTTTCATCTTTAAACTTAGCTTTTTTTGGATCATTCAAATTCACAAATCTTTCAAACCAACCATCTTTTTTTTTAAAAAATTGTTTGATTGGTATAGCATCAAAGAATTCATTAGCTAAAAAAATTGTTGGATTTGAGTTTATTTTTCCAATATCTTTTAACCATGAAAATTTTTTAGAATTTAAATTTTTTTTTTGTTCATTTATTAAAAAATCACTTTTTTCATGAATTACAAAACTGCATGCATTGTAACAATCGGGAAAATTTATAAGTGTCTCATCTATGACTTTCATCATTTCGCCATTTCCACCTCCCAGTTCAAGCAAATTAAATTTTTTTGGGGAGCCTATACTTTTCCAAAAAGTAATTGTCCAAATTGCAATTATTTCTGAAAATAATCTTGTAATATTAGGAGCGGTAATAAAGTCACCATCCTCACCAAAAGGATTTTTTTTCATATAATAACCTTTTTCCTTATCGTAAAGAGCTAAATTTATAAATTGATCTAATGGTAAATTATTTGTCTTAGCGAGTTTCATATTTTAAATAAAATAAGATTAGCCCTGATATTAAAAATATTAAACTTACTACTTGTCCCATAGTGAAGTTTAAAAATATATAACCAAGATGTTCATCTGGTACTCTATAAAATTCAACAATAAATCTGAAGATTGAGTAAATTATCAAAAATAATCCTGAAATTACACCGGGTTTATCTGAAAATTTGTTTTTAAAAAAAATTAATAATAAAAATAAAAATAAGCCTTCTAGTAGTGCTTCATATAATTGCGAGGGGTGTCTAGGAAGATTATCTACTTGAACAAATGTTACCGCCCAGGGCACATTAGTTATAGTTCCATACAATTCTGAATTTATAAAGTTTGCTATTCTTCCAAAAAATAACCCAACTGGAGCTACTAAAGCAACAATATCTAAATATAAGAATGGGTTTTGATTATTTTTTTTAGCAAAAAATATAGAAGCTAAAATAACTCCAATTAAACCACCATGGAAGGACATTCCACCTTGCCAAATTTTAAATATATCTAATGGATTATTTATATAAAAACTTAAATTATAAATAAAAATATAACCAAGTCTGCCTCCTAAAATTATACCTATAATTAAATAAGTTAAGTAATCATCAAATTTTTTTTTAACTTCTATATTTTGAATAAATAGTTTTTTAGCCAGTATCCAGCCCAATATAATTCCAAATATATAAGCCAAAGAATACCACCTAATTTCTAAAGAAAATATTTCTAAGGCTACTGGGTCAAAATTATTAATGAACATTTTTAATAATACTTATAATGTATATCTTAAATATGAAAAATTCTAAATTTATAATTGATAAATTTGCTAAATTAATAGAGCAGGGACTGGTATCTTCAAAAGATTTAACTACAGAACTTTTTAATATCTTAAAATCTAAAAGAGAAGAGTTTGTTTTTAAAATGAAACTTACAAGTAAAGACGAGTTCGAAGTACTTTCAAAACGTGTTGAGAATCTTGAAAATAAAATAAATAAATTTGAGAAAAAAAAAGTTAAACAGGTAAGAAAACCTTAACTTTTAAACCATCCATTTTTGATTTTTCTAACATTATATTTCCTCCATGAGATTTGATAATGTCTGATGAAATTGATAAACCAAGACCAACACTTGATTTAGACTCTGCTCGACCTTTATCTATCTTATAGAAAGGTTTAAATACATTTTCATACTCGTTTTTTGGGATTCCAGGACCATCATCATCAATAATAATGAATAAGTTTGTATTTGTTTTACTTAGGCTAATTTCAACTTTATTTGCATATTTCAGTGAATTATCAATTAGATTATTTAAACATCTATTAATTAAATTTTTCCTGCCATTAAAGTAAATTCTTGGTGTTAAATTTTGTGAAATATTTTCGCTATTATATTTTTCAATAACTTCTGAAATTAACCCAGATAGATTAAACATTTCATCTTTTTCAATATATGATGAGCTAGTAAATTGTAAATATTCATTTAACATTTTCTCCATTTCATTAATATCTTCAGTTAATTTATTAACAGTTTCTTTATCTTTTATAAATGCTAATTGTAGTTTCATCCTTGTTAAAGGCGTCCTTAAATCATGACTTATTCCAGATAGCATTTCTGTTCTTTGATTTATATGTCTTTCGATTCTCTTTCTCATTTTATCAAATTCATGTCCTGCTTGTCTTATTTCAAGGGCTCCAGAAGGTTTAAATTCCTCAATATTCTCTCCTTTACCAAACCTTTCAGCTGCACGAGCTAGGTTAGTAATTGGTCTAGTTTGATTTTTTAAAAATATTAGAGAAATGATCACCATTATAATTGCAGGTACTGTGATCCAAAGTGCAAATATTCTTGCTGAAGAACTCGTAACTCTATCTTTTGGCACTAAAAATTTAAAATAACCATCTTCATATTTAATTCTTAAATCAATTAATTCTTTATAACTTGTTGTATCAAACCAGTATTTATTTAATCCAAATTTAGATTTTAGCTCTCTTCTTAAAGTTCTATCTATAGGACTGAACCATCTTTCAGTTTCTGTATTTTGTAATGTTTCGCTATTAGTAAATTCAATATTTAAATCTAAAAACATGGAAAAAAGATCCAGCAACTCTTGTTTATTTGTATTTTCACTTCCATAAGCTTCAATAAACGTACTAATTTCATTTACTAAAGTTCTCGTCATACCTTTGTTTGTTTTGATCCAAAGGCTATCAAAAAAAACAATTGTAATTACTAGTTGTAGGACTAAAACTGGAATAGCAACAATAAGAAGTGCCCTATAAAATAATCTTTTTGGTAATATTTTTTTTAAGTAATCACTCAATCCAGAGAACATATCCTGCACCTCTTATTGTCTGTAAAAATTTTGGATTTTTTGGATCAATTTCAATTTTTTTTCTAAGCCGAGTAATAATAACATCTATTGATCTCTCTTTATCTAGATTAATTAATTGACCAATATCTTCCCTGGAAAATGTTTTACCCGGGTTATTAATCATTTTTTCTAAAATTGTCTTTTCAGTTGAATTAATCTTGAATTCTTTATCACTTTTAATTATTAAAAGTTTATTTAAATCAATTTTCACATTGTCAAATTCTATAACCCTTTTTTGATCTGTTTTAATAGTTTTATTTAATATATTCTGTATTCTTAAAATTAATTCTTTTGGTTCAAATGGTTTCGGTAAATAATCATCAGCGCCAATCTCTAAACCTTCAACCCTTTCATTTGCTTCACCTTTAGCAGTCAGAAGTATTACTGGTGTATCTAATTTTTTTTTATTTTCTTTTAAAAATTCAAGCCCACTTTTACCTGGCATCATGATATCCAAAACTATTAAATCAAACTTAATAGTTTTTATTTTTTCTAATGCATTTTCTGCATTTTCTGCAGTAGTGACTAAGAATTTATTTTCATTTAAATACTTTTTTACAAGAGATCTAATTCCATCATCATCATCAACCACTAGTATATGTGCAATAAACTTATCCATTAATTATTTTACTTAGTACATTATCAAAATTTATAACTTCTTCTGAACTTGAATTTAATAAAGCATTATAAATTCTCTTTTTTTGTAAATTGAAAATTTCATTAAAAATTTTTTTACCTTTATCATTTAGAAAAACATGCTTTACTCTAGTATCCTGATCATTTTTTTTAAACATCACAATTTCAAGTTTAATCAAATCTTTGAGAACACGATTTAAGCTTTGTTTTGTGACTTTTAATCTCTTAAGTAGCTCAGAGATGGAGATTCCCTCGTACATTGACAGTAAATGAATTACTTTATGGTGTGCTAAACCAATTGAATATCTATCTAATATTTTTTTAGAGTCAGAAAAGGTTTCTCTATAGCTTACGAATAGTTTCTCAATTAGATCTTTAAGCTGGTCATCTTTTAAATATAAAAGTTCTTTCATAATAGGTAAGTTATATTGACATATTAAAGATACAAAGATATTTTTCATTTATAAATTAAAATTTTTCACACATGATACCTTACGACAAGAGATCTGGAAAAATATGGTACAACAACGAATTAGTTGATTGGGCTGACGTTAAACTGCATGTTTTAAGCCATGGTATGCACTACGCGAGCTGTGTATTTGAAGGTGAGAGAGTTTATGACGGTTCAATTTTCAAATTAGAAGAGCACACAGCAAGATTTTTTTATTCTGCAAGAAGAATGGGTTTTGAAATTCCATATACGGAAGAAGAAATTAATAATGCATCAAATAAAATTATCGCAACTCAAAAAGTAGAAAATGGTTATGTAAGACCAGTTGCTTGGAGAGGTAGTGAGATGATGGCTATTTCTGCGCAACAAACAAAAATACATGTTGCGATAGCTACATGGGAATGGGGATCATATTTTGATCCTAAACTCAAAGTAGAGGGAATAAGATTAAATATTTCAAATTGGAGAAGACCTGCACCTAATACAATTCCTTGGGATACGAAAGCATCGGGTCTTTATATGATTTGTACTCTCTCAAAACATGAGGCAGAAAAGCAAGGATATACAGATTCCTTAATGCTTGATCATGAAGGGAATATTGCGGAAGCAACTGGAGCAAATATTTTTTTCAAAGATAAAAATGGAGAAATTCACACTCCAATACCGGATTCGTTTTTAGATGGTATTACAAGAAGGACCGTAATTGGAATTGCAAAATCGAAAAATATAAAAGTACATGAAAGAAAAATTAGTCCAACTGAATTACCTAATTTTGTTGGATGTTTTTTAACAGGAACAGCAGCAGAGGTAACGCCAGTATCTTGTATTGCTGAAAATCAATTTAAAGTTTGTGATACTATTATTGATTTAAATGAAAGCTATCAGACATTAGTTAGAAAGAAAAAAGCAGCTTAATCTTTACTATCTTCTGACATAGCATGATCAATACCCTTGCGCATATAATCATAACCAGTGAAAAGCGTTAAAGCAGCTGATAACCACAAAAGGATAATTCCTATTGTTTGTGCATTATAATCTTGAAAATTAATTATTTTATTTCCTGTATCTCCAGATAATAAAAGAGCTATAGATACCATCTGTAAAACAGTTTTAAGTTTTGCAAGACTAGATACTGGAAGTTTGATTTTACCTTTTGCTAAAAATTCTCTCAAACCTGAAATTAAAATTTCTCTTGTAAGAATTATTATTGCTGCAATTACTTCATAATTTCTGATCGTTCCATCCATAACTAAAAGTATTAGTGCTGTAGCAACAATGATTTTATCAGCTATTGGATCTAACAATTCACCCAGTTTTGACTCTACCCCAAACATTCTAGCCAACATACCATCTAGAAAGTCCGTAAATGATGCAACAATAAACAATATTAAAGCAGTAAGATCGCCATAAAATCCTGGAAGATAAAAAGCTAAAACAAAAAAGGGAACAATTATTATTCGACCAATGGTTAATATATTTGGAATTTTTTTAAGCATAATTATTCGTGAAAAAAGTTATATATCTTTTTTGCTACTTTTTCTTCAACACCTTCTACGGATTTAATTTCATCTAGGCTAGCTGACTCAACTGATCTTGCAGATCCAAAATGGTTTAATAAAGCCCTTTTTCTTATAGCTCCAATGCCTTCTATTTGATCTAATAAAGATTTGCTAATACCTTTCTTTCTCTTAGCTCTGTGAGCACTTATAGCAAATCTATGTGATTCATCTCTAATTCTTTGAAGAAAAAAAAGGGTAGGGTCATTTCTTGTAAATTTATATTCTTTGCCATTATGAAAAAAAGTTTCATTACCACTATTTCTAAATTTACCTTTTGCTATCGCAATAATTGGAATGTCGTGAAGTCCTAGTTCGTTAAGACTTTCTCTAGCAACAGAATATTGACCTTTTCCTCCATCTACTACAACCAAATCAGGAAAAGCAAGGTAGTTTTCTTTTTCTTGAACTGCTCTTTTAAACCTTCTATTCAACACTTCTTTCATCATTCCATAGTCATCTTGCTCATTTTTTTTGTGTTTAATATTAAATTTTCTATATCTTTTTTTAATAAATCCTTCATCACCGTATGCTATTAAAGCTCCAACACTATTTGTACCTTGAATATGACTATTATCGTAAACCTCAATTAAATTTATATTGTTTTCTAAATTAAATTTTTGAGCTACTGCATCGAACAATTCTTTATTATTCTGACTTTCATAAAGTTTTCTATTAAGACTATCTTTTGCATTTTTTATTGCTTGATTAATAACCTTGAGTTTTGATCCTTTTTTTGCAACTGAAATATTTATCTGTTTACCTTCTTTTTGTGTCAGCGTTTTTTCAATTAATGCTTTTTCTTTTATTTCTTCTGAAAGAATAACTGATGAAGGAACACTTTTATTTTCATAAAATTGGGAGACAAATGAATTAAGTATTTCACTAAATTTTTCATCTGGATCATGTTTTGGAAAAAAAGCTTGATTACCCCAATTTTGTTTTGATCTATAAAAAAACACTTGAATACAAGTTTTTCCAGATTCTTTATACCCAGCAATAACATCTGCCTCAACTAAATTTGCTTCGTTAATTCTCTGAGAAGATTGAATTATGTTTAACGCTTTAATTCTATCCCTTAATATTACAGCTTTTTCAAAATCAAGATCATCACTTGCTTTTTCCATCTGATTAGAGAGATTTTTTTGAATTTTCCTAGATTTGCCTGAAACAAATTCAATAGCATCCTCTACTGTTTGATTATAATCCTCTTTTTTTACGTATCCTACACAAGGCCCAGAACATCTTTTTATTTGATATAAGATACACGGTCTTTCTCTGTTCTTGAAGACAGTATCATCACAAACTCTTAAATGAAAAATCTTTTGGATCATTTTGATTGTCCAATTAGCAGAACCAGCAGAAGCAAAAGGTCCAAAGTAAAAACCTTCTTTTGTTTTTTTCCCTCTATGTCTTTTTATTTGAGGCCACTTATCTTTATTACCAATAAATATAAATGGAAATGACTTATCATCACGTAATAGGATATTAAATTTTGGCTTATGCTTTTTAATTAAATTTGCTTCTAGAAGTAATGCTTCACTTTCATTAGATGTTGTTGTTATCTCTAATTTTCTTGTTTGAGACAACATTCTTTCAGTTCTAATTATATGATTTTTTTCTGCAACATAACTCTTTAATCTATTAGGTAAGTTTTTGGCTTTACCTACATAAAGAATTTCATTCTTTTCATTAAGCATCCTATATACGCCTGGAAGTTTTGGTACTAGAGGAAGCTCTTTTTTAATTACTTCTTTTCCTATTTCAGAGCTTATCATGGCTTCTCTTTTTGGTAATTTGAATACCAACAGATGAACACTGTTTTAAGATTTCTAATTTTTCAATTTTCAACATTATTTTAGCAATCCTTTTGTCTTTAAATAATTCGTCAAAAACAGCTTCTGCTAAAGTTTCTAGGAAATTATAATGTTTCTTTTTTACAAGTTTTGTTATTAATTTCACAATAGTTCCATAATTAACAATGGATTTTATATCTTTATCGCTTGAAGGTTTTTTGTCCTCATAATCTATCTCAAGACTAAATTTAACTTTCTGTGATTTTTCTTTTTCAAAATCGTAATAACCAAGTTTTAAATCTAAAATTAATTCATTAATTAGGATTTTTTTCTCATAATTAAATAGGCTTTTATTTTTATCTATTTTGACAATTTTCAAATTATTTTTTTTCATTCTTTGCCCATTACATCTGGTGTTTGCCAGTTAAGATTTTGACCACTATCAATAGCCAAAACTTGACCAGTAATAGATATATTTTTAATAAAAAAGTCAACAGCATTACATATTTGCTCCACATCAACTTGTCTTTTCAGTGGTGTTGCTAAATATTGCTTTTTGAAATGTTTTTCAGATTGTCTTTGATTTTTTATAGTGGGTCCAGGCGCAATAGCGTTTACTCTTACACTTGGAGCTAAGCTCATAGCACTAGTTTTAGTTAAACTATACAAACCTGTTTTACTTATTGTATAAGAAAAAAAATATGGAGTTAATTTAAAAACTCTTTGATCGATAATATTAATTATATTGTTATTTCCTTTTCTAATATTTTTTGCAAATTCTTTGGATAATAATGCTGGTGTTCTTAAATTAGTTCTAAGATGTTGTCCCCAGCTATCTGTTGTAAAATTTTCTAATTTATCATTTTCAAATAAAGAAGCATTGTTAATTAAACAATCAAAATATTTAAGTTTAGATTTTGCAAATTTTACAATTTTATTAACTTCATTTTCTTTACTTAAGTCACCTTTAACCAAGTAAACTTTAGTGCCTTTGTTAGATAATTCTTTTTTTAATTTTTCTGCTTTTAATTTTGATTTGTTATAATGGATTAAAATTTCTATATTTGGGCCAGATAATTTTCTTGCAATTGCAGCACCCATTCGAGTTGCTCCACCAGTAATAATTATTTTCCGTGCTTCCATTTTTTATCTCTTTTTTTTGTAACTTTAGTTCCTGGCATACCCATAGTTGATCTACCTTTTGGATATAGCTTATTTTTTACATCATACTGCCTTATTTTTGGATTTAATGTAATTTCTAATTCAGTGCTTTCTAATTTTCTTATCTCATCCCGTATTTTAGCAGCTTCCTCAAACTCTAAATTAGATGCTGCTTCTTTCATTTTTTTATCTAGCGCTTTAAGATGTTTTTTAAGATTTCCTCCTACATTTGAGCCTTCACTTATTTTAACATAATCCTTTTCATAAACGCTTTCTAAAATATCACTAATTTCTTTTTTTACCGATTTTGCATCAATTTTGTGTTTCTTGTTGTAAGCTAATTGAATTTTTCTTCTTCTATCAGTTTCTGCAATTGCTTTTTTTATACTTTTTGTTTCTTTGTCAGCATACAAAATTACTTTACCCTCAACATTTCTTGCAGCCCTACCTATTGTTTGAATTAAAGAAGTTTCAGATCTCAAGAAACCCTCTTTGTCAGCATCCAAAATTCCAACTAATGCACATTCAGGAATATCTAATCCCTCTCTCAATAAGTTAATTCCAACTAATACATCAAATACACCCATTCTTAAATCTCGCATGATTTCAATTCTTTCAAGTGTATCAATATCTGAGTGGAGGTATCTTACTTTGACTCCATTCTCATGAAGATATTCAGTTAGATCCTCAGCCATTTTTTTAGTGAGTGTGGTTACTAATACTCTATGATTATTTTCTATAACTCGTTTACATTCATGCATTAAATCATCGATCTGAATTTTTGCTGGACGTATTTCTACAGGTGGATCTATTAAACCTGTTGGTCTTATAACTTGATCAATAAATTTACCTTTTGTTTGTTCTAGTTCCCATGGACCAGGCGTTGCAGAAACGAAAACAGTCTGAGTTCTCATTAAGTCCCATTCCTCAAATTTTAGTGGTCGATTATCCATACATGAAGGAAGTCTAAATCCATATTCTGCTAAGGTACTTTTTCTTGATCTATCTCCTTTATACATTCCATTAAGTTGAGGAACTGTAACGTGGCACTCATCTACAAATATTAAAGTATTATCAGGAAAGTATTCAAAAAGAGTAGGAGGGGGTTCGCCTGGTTTTCTTCCTGACAAAAATCTTGAATAGTTTTCGATACCAGCACAAGAACCAGTTGCTTCAATCATTTCAAGATCAAATTTAGTTCTTTCTTCTAATCTTTGTGCCTCTAATAATTTATTTTCAGCACGGTGTTTTTTTAAAGTAACATCTAATTCTTTTTTTATATTAATTATTGCTTGCTCAATTGTAGGTTTTGGAGTGATGTAGTGACTATTGGCATAAACTTTTACTAGACTTAATTCTCTTACTTTATCACCAGTTAACGGATCAAACTCCTCTATCTGTTCAAGTTTATCTCCGAATAAACACAGCCTCCAAGCTCTATCCTCTAAATGTGATGGAAAAATTTCCAAGTATTCTCCTCTTGCTCTAAATGTACCTCTATAAAAATTTTGATCATTACGTTTGTATTGAAGAGCAACTAAAGACTTAATTATTTCTTCTCTGTTATAATCATAATTTTTTTGGAGTGTTAAAGTCATTTTGCTATATGCTTCAACAGATCCAAGACCATATATACAAGAAACACTTGCAACAATTAAAACATCATCTCTTTCCAAAAGAGATCTAGTTGCTGAGTGCCTCATTCGATCAATCTGCTCATTAATTGAGGCTTCTTTCTCGATGTATGTGTCTGATCTTGGCACATAAGCCTCAGGAGTGTAATAGTCATAGTATGAAACGAAATATTCGACAGCATTGTCAGGAAAAAAAGTTTTCATTTCCCCATAAAGTTGAGCAGCTAGAGTTTTGTTTGGAGCTAAAATCAAGGCAGGTCTATTTGTAGCTTCAATAACTTTAGCCATGGTAAAAGTTTTTCCAGATCCTGTTACACCAAGTAAAACTTGGTTAAATTGATCTTTGTTGGCACCATTTACTAATTTTTTTATCGCTTCCGGCTGGTCACCTGCAGGTTTAAAATCAGATTTAATTTTGAATTTTTTTCCACCCTCTAGTTTTCCACCTATTTTAGGATTTTTACTCTGAATATCTGTAATTAAATCTTGATAAGTATTTTCCATATATTAAACAACGTAGTAGAATTTATTTATATTTCAATGAGCATAATATCAGACAGTTTAAAGAAGATTAAACCATCACCTACTATTGCTGTTACTCAAAAAGCAAGAGAATTAAAAGCTGCTGGAAAAGATGTTATTGGACTTGGTGCAGGAGAACCTGATTTTGATACTCCAGAAAATATTAAGCAGGCAGCTATAAAAGCTATTAATGATGGTGATACTAAATACACAGCAGTAGATGGCACTCCAGCATTGAAAAAAGCAATTGTAGAAAAATTTAAAAAAGAAAATAATTTAGATTATACAACTGATCAAATTACAGTTGGTGCTGGTGGAAAGCATGTAATTTATAATGCAATGATGGCTACATTAAACGAAGGAGATGAAGTTATAGTGCCCGCACCTTATTGGGTATCTTATCCTGATATGGTTTTATTAGCAGGTGGAATACCAGTAATAATGGAATGTGATGAGAAACAAGGTTTTAAAATAAATCCAAATGACCTTGAGAAATTTATAACTCCAAAAACAAAATGGATTATTCTTAATTCTCCTTCAAATCCAACTGGAGCATGTTATTCAGAGCAAGATATAAAAGCAATTGCAGGTATTTTAGAAAAATATAATCATGTTTATATTTTAAGTGATGATATCTATGAGCATGTAACTTATGAGGATTTTAAATTTTTTACTATTGCTCAAATTGAAAGCTTAAAAGACAGAGTGCTTACAATGAATGGTGTGAGCAAAGCTTATTCAATGACAGGCTGGAGAATAGGATATGCAGCTGGTCCAAAGGATATCGTTAAAGCTATTGCTAAAATTCAATCACAATCAACAACCAATCCTTCTTCTATTAGCCAAGCTGCAGCAGTTGAAGCATTAAGCGGAACACAAGACTTTATTAAAGAAAGAGCAAATTCTTTTGAGAAGAGAAGAAATTTTGTTGTTAAATCTTTAAATGCAATTGAAGGAGTCGATTGCCTTAATCCATATGGAGCGTTTTACGTATTTCCAAGTTGTAAAGGTTTAATGGGTAAAAAAGATCCTAATGGAAATGAAATCAAATCTGATACTGATTTTGTTCAATCATTATTAGAGAATAGTGGAATTGCAGTAGTCCAGGGATCTGCTTTTGGCTTAGAAGGTTTTTTTAGAATTTCATATGCAACGTCTATGGAAAATTTAGAAAAAGCAATGGATAAAATATCTAGTTTTTGTAAATCCTTAAATTAATGAAAACAGCCCTAGTGTTTGGATCATCAGGTTTGGTTGGTGGACATCTTATTAATCAACTTATCTTGAATTCAAATTATTCAAAAATAAAAATTTTTGTTCGTTCAAAAATAGAACTTAGTGATCCAAAAATTAAAATAATTGAAACTGATTTTAATGATTTAGAAAAGAATAGAAATGATATCACAGGTGAAGACTGTTTTTTTTGTATTGGCACAACAAGAAAGAATTCACCTAATCAAAATGAATATGAAAGAATTGAACTAAATATTCCTAAACAAATTGCCCAAATCGCCAAATTAAATTTAATTAAATCATTTTTTTTTGTTTCATCTGGGTATGCAGACCCAAAAAGCTCAGGTGATTATTTAAAATTCAAAGGATTGGTTGAAGAGGAGATTAAAAATCTAAATTTTGATAAAATTGGGATTATGAGACCATCTTTCTTATTGGGAAATAGAAAAGAAAAAAGAATAGGAGAAAAACTTGGTATAATATTATTCAAACTTTTAACCCCAATATTAGTTGGACCTTTAAGAAAAATGAGACCCATTAGGGCAGAAATAGTCGCTAAAGCAATGGTAAAGTTGGCAAATGAAAATATTAATCAAAGTATATTTGAATCAAACGAAATTGTTGAATTAGTGAGATAGGAACTTTTCAGCTTCTAATGCTGCCATACACCCCATTCCTGCAGCAGTAACGGCTTGTCTAAAAGTTTTATCTTTAACATCTCCAGCAGCATAAACACCAGGAACATTTGTCTCTGTAGAATCTGGTTTAGTAACTAAATAACCTTCAGTGTCCATTTCCAACTGATCTTTAAAAAGTTTAGTTGCAGGATCGTGACCAATTGCAATGAAAACACCATCTAGTTTTAATTCTTCTACATTATTTGTTTTTACATTTTTAATTTTTAAACCTTTAACATTTTTAGGATCTTTATCTCCAATTACATCTTCAACTACTGAATCCCAAATAATTTCTATTTTTTTATTTTCCATTAATTTTTTTTGAAGCATCTTTTCAGCCCTTAGACTATCTCTTCTATGAATTAATTTTACTTTTGATGCAAACTTTGTAAGAAACATTGCTTCTTCTACGGCAGCATTTCCTCCACCAACTACAGCAACTTCTTTATCTTTAAAAAAGAAACCATCGCATGTAGCACATGCTGAAACTCCAAAACCTCTAAATTCCTGTTCTGATTTTATATTTAACCATCTAGCTTGTGCCCCAGTAGATATAATAATACTATCAGCAGTGTATTTCTGTCCACTATCGCCAATTGCTTCAAACGGTGATCTCTTTAAATTTACAGATCCAATATGGTCTTCAATCATTTCAGTTCCAACAGCTTTTGCTTGTTCTTTCATCTGATCCATTAACCATGGTCCTTGAATAACTTCAGAAAATCCAGGATAATTTTCAACATCAGTTGTGGTCGTTAATTGTCCTCCTGGCTCAGATCCATAAACTAAAATGGGATTTAACATTGCACGAGCAGCATAAACTGCTGCAGTGTATCCGGCTGGGCCGGATCCAATTATTAACACTTTTGTGTGTTTAGTTGGATTTTGACTCATATGAAAGCTATATAGTGATTAATGTCTAAATTAAAAGGTATTTTATTAACCCAGGGAATGCATGGCATGATAAGCCAGGTAGAAGGTTTAGCTAAAGCTTTAGATTTGGATTTCACACACCACAAGGTTGAACTAAGTAGTTTTTGGAAAATGATACCACCAAAGTATACGCCTATTTCAAAAAATGTTTATAACAAAATAAATCAAAATGAATTTGATGTTATTATTTCTTGTGGACGTAAAAGTGTTATTCCATCGATACACTTAAAAAATACAGCTAAAAAAAGAGTTTTTAATATTCACATACAAGATCCAAAAGTAGATCTAAATCATTTTGATTTTATTGTAGCTCCAGAGCATGACTCTTTAATTGGTCAAAATGTTATCAGCACTAAGGGTGCTATTCATTATCTCACTGATAATGAAATTATAGAAAATAAAGATTATCTAAAATCATTTATTAAAAATGATGAGAGAAAAATTTGGACTTTAATCATGGGTGGGCCAACTAAATATTACGATTATTCAACTAAAAATATGAAGCATATTTTTACTAGTTTGTATAAATTGTTAAAAAAGCATGACTTCCAATTAGTTGTGATTCCTTCAATGAGAACTCCTATCAATACTATTCATTATGCGAAAGAATTTTTTGGGGATAATCATACTGTTATAATGAATGTTGACAAAAAAGCATATTTATCAGCTCTAGCACTGGCAGAAAATATTATTGTTACTTGTGATTCAAGCTCAATGATTTCAGAGGCAGCTTTAACTGGAAAACCAATTTATATTGCCAGTATTTTGCCTAAAAAAAATGACAAAAGATTTCAAAGATTTAGAAATTTGTTTAGAGAATTAAATATTACTAGAAATTTAGGTGAAGAAGTTGAACAATGGAACTATGAAAAACTTGATGAAACGAATAGAGTAGCAAATATTATCAAACAAAAAATTAATTCTTAATGTCATTTTTAAATTCAATTCAAACTCAATCAAAAAAACATGAATTCCCTTTTGAACATTGGGAGTATAGCAATGCACTTACAGATGGAGCAATAGAAGAAATAATTAAAGCCGATATTCCAGATGTAAGCAAGCATAATCTTAGCTATGACGGTACTAGAGCAATTGATGGTGGTGCTGCTGAATTTAGAGAAGGAATAGCATCTGGTGGTGAAGCAATAAAATTTAGATGTTTTGTGACAATAGAAAATGAAAATCAATTTCCAAACTTAGTTAAATTTATTAACGAATTAAGATCTAAAGAGGTCCATCAAACTATTTCAAAAATGATTAATAAAGATTTGTCCAATTCATACGTTAGAGTGGAAGTTATTTGTGATAGAGAAGGTTTTTGGCTGAAGCCCCATTGTGATATAAAAGAAAAACTAATGTCAGGATTGATATTTGTTAATAATGCAAATGAATCTGAGGATCTTGGTACAGATTTTTATAATGAAAAGTTAGAAAAAGTTAAAACAGTTCCTTATAAAAATAACTATGGATACATGTTTACTAGTGGCCCGAACACTTGGCACGGTATGGAGAAGAAGACAATAATTAAAGAAAGACGTTGTATACAGGTAAATTACGTTACTTTTGAAACTGACTGGAAAGTAAATTCTTAAATATCTTGGAGTGATATAACTTCTAACTTTTTTGTTTTTAGAGATCTAATTGCCTCCAAACAAGCTTGCGCTGTAGACATGTTAGTGCAATAAGGAACTTTATTTTTAAGTGCCGCTCTTCTAATTGCGATAGCATCACTTACTCTATGTTCTCTCTTTCCACCGCCAGTATTAATAACGAGTGCAATTTTTTTAGAATCCAAGACATCAACAATATGAGGAGATCCTGTGCTTACTTTATTTATAATTTTACATTTAATTCCATGTTTTCGAATATACTCAGCAGTTCCTCTTGTTGCACATAATGTAAACTTAAGTTTAAGAAGTTCTTTTGCTAAGTCTATTCCTTCATCTTTGTGACTATTTTTGAGAGATATAAAAGCTAATCCTTGTTTTGGTAATGAGTTAGCTGCTGCGATTTGACTTTTGGCAAATGCCATTCCAAAATTTTTATCAAATCCCATAACTTCACCAGTTGATTTCATTTCAGGTCCCAATAATAAATCACTGTTTGGAAATTTATTAAATGGAAACACAGCTTCTTTAACTGCGTACATACCTTTAGATTTATCTTGCAAATTAAACTTAGATAACTTTTCACCAGCCATTACTCTAGATGCAATTTTAGCTAGAGGAAGACCTTTTGCTTTTGATACAAAAGGAACTGTTCGACTTGCTCTTGGATTAACTTCTATCACATAAATTTCATCTTTTTTAATTGCAAACTGTATATTCATGAAACCTTTGACATTTAAAGCTAAAGCAAGTTTTTTAGTTTGATTTTCTATTTCTTTAAGAAGGTATGGTTTAATTGATACAGGGGGTAAGCTGCACGCAGAATCTCCTGAATGAATTCCAGCTTCTTCGATATGTTGCATAATACCTGCAACGTGAACCTGTTTTCCGTCCGATATGGCATCTACATCTACTTCCATTGCATGATTGATAAATTTATCAATCAAAATTGGATTTTCTTCTGCAGCCTTAAATGCCTCCTCAACAAATTTTCTTAGCTGATTTTTTTCATGAACAATTTCCATTGCTCTTCCACCCAAAACATAAGAGGGCCTCACCATTAATGGTAACCCTATTTTATTCGCAATTTTTATTGCCTGATTAAAACTCTTTGCTATTCCACTCTCTGCCTGTTTTAATTTTAATTTATTTAATAAATTTCTAAATCGGTCTCTATCTTCTGCTAAATCGATCGAAGTATATTGTGTTCCTAAAATTGGAAGCTTGTTGTCATGTAAAAATTTTGCAAGTTTAATTGGCGTCTGACCACCAAACTGAGCTATCACACCTATTAGATTTCCTTTTTCTTGTTCTTTTTTAATTATGTTAAAAACGTACTCTTCTTTTAAAGGTTCAAAGTATAATCGATCACTCGTATCATAGTCTGTTGATACTGTTTCAGGGTTACAATTTACCATTATTGTCTCAAAACCAGCGTCTTTTAATGAAAAACTAGCCTGACAACAGCAATAATCAAACTCAATTCCCTGACCAATTCTATTTGGTCCTCCTCCAAGAATAATTATTTTTTTCTTATTTGATGGATCAGCTTCACATTCCGAGTTAAGTGAAAAATTTCTTTGATACGTTGAATACATATAAGGTGTAAAAGATTTAAATTCAGCGGCACACGTGTCTACTTTTTTATAGACAGGAAGTATTTTAAGTGCTGATCTTTTTCTTCTAACAACGTCCTCAGAAGTTTTAGTTAATTCTGAAAGTTTTTTATCTGAAAACCCTATTGATTTTATTCTATTAAATTCTACATAATCCTTAGGAAGTCCCTTGCTTTTAATTTGTTTTTCACAATCAATTATTTCTTTAATTTGTTCTAAAAACCAAGGATCAATTTTCGATAAATTATATATTTTTTTTAAGTCTATTTTTTTTCTAATTGCTTCGGCTACTAGTAATATCTTATTTGGAATAGTTTCTTTAAGCTTCTTTTCAATTTGTTTTTTATTTAAATCAAAAATTCTATCTAATCCTGAAAAACCAGTTTCAAGAGACACTAGTGCCTTTTGCAGAGACTCCTTAAAGTTTCTTCCAATAGCCATTGCTTCACCCACTGATTTCATGGATGTTCCTAAAGTTGCAGGAGAGGTTGAAAATTTTTCAAAAGTAAATCTTGGAATTTTAGTTACAACATAATCTATACTTGGCTCAAACGATGCAGGTGTAACTTTAGTTATTTCATTTTTTAATTCATCTAGAGTATAACCGACTGCTAATTTTGCAGCTACTTTCGCAATTGGAAATCCAGTTGCTTTTGATGCAAGTGCTGATGATCTTGATACACGTGGATTCATTTCAATGACAACCATTCGTCCATTTTTAGGATTTATAGCAAACTGAACATTTGATCCCCCAGTTTCAACTCCAATCTTTCTTAAACATTCAATAGATGCATTTCTCATTACCTGGTACTCTTTATCAGTAAGAGTGAGAGCAGGCGCAATTGTGACTGAGTCACCAGTATGAATTCCCATCGGATCTATATTTTCAATAGAGCAAATTATGATACAATTATCTTTCTTATCTCTTACCACCTC
>CACDLV010000011.1 GCA_902553675.1 uncultured Pelagibacteraceae bacterium | reverse complement strand
AGTCTATTGTAGAATGTAAGTCTCTTCCTTCAAATAATTCTTTTTTCTTTAATCCTGGCCAATCCGTATAAACTTGTGCTTTTTTAATAAGCCCTCCTGCCATTAAAATAGCTGAGCCGTAACCATGCTCAGTTCCATTACTACTGTTCTGCTTAATTGTTCTTCCAAATTCTGTGAGTGTTAAAATCAAAGTATTATTGAATGCCTCTTCAGACATTGAAGATTTTAAAGATCTTACAATATTATCATAATCTGATAGGCAATCTGCATGAGCACCATCTGTTGCACCTTGAGCTGCATGAGTATCAAAACCATCAACTTCAAATACCGCAACTTTAGGTCCATCTGGTTTTGATAATTCTGTACCAGCACTTGAAGCTAAAATCCAAGCATCATCTCTTGATCTATTGTTAAAATCTCTTGTTAAAATTATTTCAAGATTGTCACTTAATAATTTTTCATCATGCTCTTTGTATGCTTGTTTAATTAATTCTAAAGTTGCAGGATATGGCAAACTACGACCTACAGGAAAATAATTATTGTTCATTGGAACACCTCTAATTAATAGAGGCATAGGTAAAGCTAAAGCTAATCCTTGCCCTGTTAACCCGGCTGTTTTCATTCCTCTTCCAAGCCAACCTGTTTTTTCTTGGTAAGGTATTTTACCGCCTGACTCCATTAAATTTTGACCATCAAAATGTGATCTACCTGTGTAAGGAATATTTGTTGCATGTACAGCTGCACTTAAATTTTGATCCCAAAGATTTTTGAATATTTTTAATGCTGGGTGTAAATCAAAATCCGAGGTTAATTTTAAAGTTCTATCAAGATTGATTTTACTTCTCAATTTCTCAAAATTTTTGTCACCTTTAACTGGAATAGCACAAAGACCATCCATTCCTCCACGTAACATTATAATTACCAAATTTTTCTTTTTGCCTGAATTTGCATAACTATGAGTACTGAAACCAGCAAAATATAGTGAGGTTAAAGCTGTAGTTTTTAAAAAATCTCTTCTTGATATCTTCATGCTTTTAAAAACTCCGGATGGTTAAAAAGTAAAGTATGTTTTTCAACAGATCTATTTTTTTGATTTAAGTATTTCATTATTTTACTTGGGTTGTCAAAATTGTTTTCAACCATTTTCACATAATATTTTGAATTTTTATTATTTTCCATTTTAGCAAAATTATAACTTGCTTTTGCATACACTAATCTTCTAATTAATAATTCTGGAGAAATCCAATCAGCGGAGTGGTCTGACCAACCATTTGGTTGTTTTGCCCTGTAGGGATGGTGACCAATATTTTGTAATAACCTCTCAGGTTCTCTTTGTGAGTCGAATGGTCTTTGACCTAGCTCATATTTATCCATCAGATCTGGGGATGGCGGCCAATTTAAATCTGCAATTTTAGCAACTTGAATTAGCCAGTTCTCAGGTGTCTGAAATTTTTTATATTTGTCATTGTATTCAAAAGCTACTTTAATTGCTGCTTTATGAATTTCAGGAATAAATCCGTCAGATTTTTTAAAGGCATCAATAATTGGCTGCTTCATCTCTTTTGTAGGTTCATCTGTAATTAAAAATCTACATAGTCTTTCTGCAACAAAATCTCTGCAATTGGGATGATTTACTAAATCTTTAACAACAACAGCTAATGCTTTTTTACCCTTTTTATATTCTTTTCCTAAAACATTTTTTTTACCTCTTTGATGATATTCAGAGTTGAACCAGACATTGCCTGTTTCTAAATTTTTTTTACTCCATCTATGTTGCCAGCCAGTCATAATATATGCCAGCTGAATTACGTCTTCTTGAGTATAGCCAGCTTGTGGTGACACCGTATGAAGTTCTAATAATTCTCTAGCATGATTTTCATTTATAGTTGCTGGTTCTTTTTTTCTTCGCCTCCATTCTTCTCCAGCAGTAACACTTTTGGGTCCAGCACTTTCACTATTATCTAAATGATGTATCATGGCCCAAGAAGTAGTTACATCATAAACCATTTTTTCAAATGATTGATTTAAATTTGGTCTGATAATTTCTCTTTGATATGCACCTGTTGAATAATTTGCTAAAAAATCTTTTTCGCTAATAGCAAAAAAATTTCCCCAAAACATCCATAGTTTGGCTAAAACTGGACTGCTACTATTTATTCCTTCATTATGTCTGATCGAAATTTCCAAAGACTCCCAAAACTTTTGGCCAGTTTTGTGTCTCAATATATCTTTATGAGTTTTGTAAAGTGTTTTGTTATCTTTATACTTTTTTCTTAATACTTTTCTGTCACCATAAACCCAATCTCTATAATGTTTTCTTAATTCTTTTTCGGAATATATTTTACCTTTCCAAGATAATTCTGGTACATCATTTACTTGATCAAGAGCCCACTTCAGAGGATCGGAAGGAGCTTGCTCGTTAGGTCCAATACCAAAAGCAACTTTTCTAAAAAAGTTTTTCATATTTATTTTATTTTATCAATATCATGTATATTTGTTAAAGAATTGTTAAATTCTTCAATGTTTTCCCTTAAAGCTAAACTAGATATTGAATAAATCATTATCAATAACAAAACTAATGGCAATGAAGTAATTACTGAAGCATAGCTTTTGATAAGTAATATATAAAATATAATAAACAAAGCTGATCTAATAAGAACAGTTTTTCTGAATACACTAATTATTGAAAGTGAATGTTTTAATAAATTAAAAAAACTCATTTGAGATGGTCCAAAATATCTTTTGCCTCTTATAGATGGAATAGAAATCAAATCTTTTTCTATTTTTTTTAATGAACCAGAAAAACTATTCCAGGTAGCTTTTTCATCCAGCAGTTTCTTTACAGTAGATTTTGTTAAACAAGTAAAGTTCCCAAATTTAATTGATTGTCCTGTAAATACTAAAGTTAAGAATTTGTGAAACTGATAACTTAGTTGAAAAATTATACCTTCAGATCTCTTAACTCTTTCGCCTATAATAGACTTATCAGCTGATTGCTCTGAAAGTTGAATGAAATTTTTGATTTCCTCAGGTCTGTCTTCACCGTCACCATCCATTGGAATTACAAAATCAAATTCTTTCTTTTCAAAAATATATTTTAATCCAGATGCAATGCATCTTGTATGGCCCCTGTTCTCTTTCATATTTATTATCTCAATTGAATTAATATTCTCAATATTTTGGTAGGTATCAACTATCTGCTGAGACGAAGCATCATTTATAACGACAATTGATATATTGTGATTTAAATCTTTAATTTTATTATTAATATTCTCAATCAATATTTTTAAAGACTCTCTGTCGTTATATATTGGAATTAATATCACGTACTTCATCTATCTTGATCCTACACAAATATTATCAAGACACATATAGTCATTCAACTGATCAAGCTTTTCTCTTTCAACAAACCCTTCCCAAACTGGTCGTGATTTTAAATGATATGATAAATTTCCTGCATTCCATTCATCACCTAAAACTACATTAATAGTTGATTTGAATTGTTGATCCCAAGCATATTGCGTTTTGACTGCGATTTCTTGGCCTGGATAGTCAGTTCTCTTATCAACTTTTGAAATCGAAACATAGGTGTAAAGTACAGGTGATAAAAAGAAAAAGAATATAAATCCTATCATAAATGCTTTTAATTTATTAAAATTGATTTGTGCTTGGAATAAATAAACAAAAAATGAACCAAAAAATAAATAAAATGGTGTCATCCACATTGTTCTAATTTTTGATCCAGTAATTAGCGACGTTAAAAGCATTAAAATAATTGGTAAAATATTAATAGCTATTAAAAAAAGTAAATTTTTATCTTTTAAATTTAATTTCAACTTAACTTTTTTTACTAACAACCAGGTCAATAATATAAAAGGAACTATTATTCCTATTTGTTTTAGCAAAAAGATTAATGGAAATTTAATGTGATCTAATAAACTAGATTCTTCTAAGCCAGTTCTAGCCAATCCATATGTAATAGTAATAAAATCGTTGTTATATAGCCATATAAAATGTGGAACCAAAACTACTAAAAAAACTTCAATAGTAATGAGATATTTAAAATCAAATTTTCTATCCTTTTTAAAAAATATTAAATAAACAAATAAAAAGTCAATTGAAACCAAAAGATAAATAAATAGATATTTCGATAAAAAACCAAAAGCTGCAAAAAGACCTACTAAAAAACAATCTAAAAACTTTATTTCATTGCCACTATATATTTTCCAAGAATAATAAACTGTTAAAGACCAGAAAGGTAATTGACATACATTTACATTAAATTCTGGTGTGGTGAAGTTATAAAAGTAAATTGCTTCAATTAGTAATACAGAAATTAATCCTAAAATCTTGTTATTAAATATTTCATTTGAAAATTTAAAAACATAATAAAAAGAAATAATTACAAAAATTTGACTTAATAAATAATAAACCCAATCTTGCGATCCAAAAATTCGATATAAAACTTCAGAAAAAAAAGCACTCATAGGAGGATGTTTGTTAAAACCCCAATCTAAATTACTTCCCCAGGCTAAAGCCTCGATAGTATCCAGTGGCAAATTATGATTTGTAAGTGATGGAATCAAAGTCCAAAGAATTAGATGAGCTGTAAGAAAAATATAAAAAACATTATCAATATTTTTGTTATTAATGGTCATTTATAAATATTTATATCAATTAAGCTTGCTTGACACCCCTAATTTGCTGAATATACTCCGAGCGATTAAAATTACGCCATGCCAAAGACTGCTAAAGCTAAGAAAAAAGTATCAAAAACAAAAACTAAAGTTGTAAGTAAGTCAAAACCAACTACAGCTAAAGTTGTACCAAAAGGTCCTATAAAAATTTCAAAAACTTACGTTCCAAAAGATACTGAAAAATATATGTGTGAAAAACATAAAATATATTTCAGAATGAGACTAACTGAATGGAAAAAGGAACTAATCAAAACTAATAATGAAGCTCTCTATAATGGTGGAATGGATGATAATAATATTTCTGCAGATATTGTTGATCAAGCAAATTCCTATATTGATAGCAATGTAGAGATGAAAGCAATTAACAGACAGATTAAATTAATATCAGAAATTGATAAAGCACTAAGAAGAATTCGAGAAGATACTTATGGTTATTGTTTAGACACAGCTGAGCCAATTGGATTAAAAAGATTAATGGCTCGACCAGTCGCAAAGTACACAATTGCAGCACAAGAAAAGCATGAGAAAGAAGAAAAAGTTCATGCTGATGACTAAAAATGAAAAAAAAAACACATAAACAAAGTTCGATTTCGTTTCTTTTTGCTAAAAAATATATTTATTTTTACTACCCTTTTTTCTGGGTTCTGCTTTTGTTATATTTGTTTTTGAAATGAATAAAAAATTAATTTTAATAATTATTGTAATTGTTGCTATTGAATTTTCAGGTTATGGAATACTTAGTACTCTTTACAGACTTTTTGGATAAATTTTAAAGTTTAGGAATTTTTGCATTTCTATCCATAAAACTATAACCTTTAACTACAGCTTCACGATCTGCTATTTCTAAATACCATCTAGATAAATTTTTATAATTTTTTAAACCAATATCATGCCATTCGTGTCTCGCCATCCAGGGCCAAGTTGCAATATCAGCAATCGTGTAATTAGAGCCAGCAAGAAATTTAGTTTCTTTTAATCTCGTATCCAATTCTCCATAAATTCTTTTAGTAATTTTAAAATATCTTTCTTCACCAAATTTACTTTTTCCAGGATTATAATGATGAAATTGATGATGTTGTCCTATCATAGGTCCAACCGTACCCATTTGTGCCATCAACCATTGATTAATAACCAGTTTATCTTTTTCATTATAAAGTTTTCCACTTTTATCGCCTAAATACATTAATATTGCACCAGACTCGAAGATGCTTTTATTATTTTCATGATCAATGATGACAGGAATTTTTCCAAATGGACTTAGCTTTACGAATTCTGGTTTGAATTGCTCATCTTTTCCTAAATCAACTTTGATTACATTATAATTATAACCAATTTCTTCCAGCATGATGCTAATTTTCCAACCATTTGGGGTATTAGCTGAATATAAATCTATCACTTTTTACTTACACCTAATCTTTCTTGAGCAGCTTTAGATGTAGTTGTAAATTCGAATCTATATTTTTCATTTGGCCTTGCTAATTTAAAACAAGCTCTTGCAGCTAGAGCTCCTTCATGAAAACCAGATAATATCAGTTTCAATTTTCCAGGATAATTACATATATCACCTACTGCATATATTCCTTTTTGATTTGTCTCAAACTTTTCTGTATCAACTTCAATAGTTTTTTTATCAATGTTTAGACCCCAGTCAGCTATAGGCCCGAGTTGCATTATCAAACCAAAAAAACCTAATGCATAATCTGTTTTAAGGTTTTTTATTTCTTTATTGTCGTGTTTTATGTCAATACTTTCCAAACTATGCTCACCTTTGGCATTTAACATTTGATATTTTGTATATAGATTAATTTTACCAGCTTTAACAAGGTCAAGAACTTTATCAACTGTAGCTTTAGCTCCTCTAAAATCTTCTCTTCTATGTATCAAATTCACATTTGAAGTGTTTGATAATTCAACTGCCCAATCTAATGCACTATCTCCTCCACCAAATATTGATACGGTCTTTCCTTCAAAAATTTTCTTATTTTTAACAGAGTATAAAATAGTTTTATTTTCAAATTTTTCACATTCTTTTGGGGGAAATTTTCTAGGTTCAAATGATCCAACCCCACCTGCAATTATCACATTTGGAGTTAGAAAAGATTTGTTATGGTTAGTCTTTACAATCCAACCTTCGTCATCTTTTTTTACCTCATCTACCCTTTCACCTAAATGAAAATTAATTTTAAAATTCTCTAATTGTTTTATTAAGTTGTTAGTTAGCTCTTCTCCAGTACAAGCTGGTACTGAAGGTATATCGTATATTGGTTTATCTGGGTAAAGTTCGATACACTGCCCTCCTATTTTATCTAAATTGTCTACAACTTCACAATTAAGCCCAATCAACCTTAATTGATGTGCTGTGAATAATCCTGTGGGACCTGCTCCAATTATTAATGCATCTGTTTTTATCATTTTTTATTTAGCCTTGCTTTGATGGAATACTAACAACCAATCCATCTAATTCATCTGAAACTGTAATCTGACAACTTAATCGACTATTACTTTTTGGTTCATATGCCATATCTAGCATATCTTCTTCACCATCTTCTTTATCTGGAAGTTTATCAATCCAATCTTCATTTACGTATACATGACAAGTTGCACAAGCCATTCCGCCTCCGCAATCGGCGTCAATTCCTGGAACATCATTTTGAACTGCGCCTTCCATAACAGTCAATCCATTTTGAACATCAACTGTATGTGTCTTATCGTCGTGTGTGTTGAAAGTTATTTTTGCCATGCGTTATATATAGGGTCTTATCTAATTTGAACAAGTAAGTAAAATCATACTTCGTCTATTTTAAACAGTTTGTATTTGCGGCATATCCTTCTTAATAAAAAAGCTTGTATCTTGTCTCTGTTTAATTAAAGCAGGAATTATCTCTTTATATGCGTCTATTAATCCGTGATTAGGTTTTGGCAATTGATCCTTAATATGATGGTGTAATTTATCTAAATTATATGATGGAACTGTAGGAAACATGTGATGAGTTAAATGATATTCCATCTTCCAATATAAAAAACTTAGTATTGGATTTAAATACATTTCACGGGATGTATACCTGTGATCTTTGATATTTCTTGCGAGCCCCGCATGCTGGGTAAATGCAACAAGTTTATGTAAAGTTTTTCCATAAAATTGAGGTAACACAAAATATAATAAAGGCATCCAAGAAGAAACTAGTACAGACCATAAAATAATTAAAAACCAAATAGCAACATAAATTCTTGAAATAAAAATTGCTTTTGCTTGTGAATTTTCTGGAATGCTATCTTGCATAATTTTTGTTTTAATTCCTAGAGCATGTTGAATAATTTCAAATGAAATATGTTTTTTAAAAAAAACTAAATCTAAAAATGGAATTATATTTATGATTAATCTCTTTGGTGTTTCTTTTAAATCATTTCCATATTCAATTTCATGATCAAACGGATTTTCTGTTGAATAAGTATTTCCATGATGAACAAAGTGTGTGTACCTCCATCTAGTTGGTTCAAAATTAGCCATGTATGATGAAATATAATAAAAAAATTCATTTAAGAATTTTGATTGAAATGCAGTTTTATGTCCAGTCTCATGCCATAACGGATTAGAAAACGAATAAATGTTTCCATAAACTAAAAACCAAAATACCGACCACCACGTACCCCAGGTTTGATATGCAAAAATTCCGGTTACTAATAAAAGCCCAAAAAAAACTGAGACATGTTGAAGTCCTTTTAAATCAGATTTCTTTGAAAGTTCTTTTAGGACCTCTTTATCAATATGGCATTTGTGCCATTTTTCTAATTTCACATCCATAGTTAAAAAATATGTATAGTTATTATACATAATTTTAATAAAGGTAAAAAAAAAGGGCAAGTACATAATTGTACCTGCCCTTAGTTTAAATTTTAGCTAATTACTTAGCTCTTCTACCGCTTGAACTAGTTGCAGCAGCCCAGATTACTAGACCAAATGCAATTTTGTTAATGAAGTCAGCTAAGTTGTAAACAACGTTTAGTGAGTCAGCGTCTACACCACCAGTTAAGTAACCAAATACATAACCTAATGGGTAAATTGCCCAACCTACTGTAACGATCATTCTCATTGCTCCGAATGCAGTTACAAGAGCTTTGTTACCACTCTTCGATGCAGCTTTACCAGCTTCACCTGAGAATACTTCATAAAGAATGTATACCCAACCTGCCATTCCGATGATGAAACCTAGTGTAGCATTAATGTATCCTGCCTCACCTAAGTATCCACCGATTAGCATTACTAATGAACCAATTAACAATCTCCAGAACATTCCAGAGTTTGCTTTACCAATAGCTGCTAGAATTAAATAGAATTCTACCATCTGTAATGGCACAGTGATTAACCAGTCAATGTATCTGTAAACAGTTGGCGAGTCTCCAGTAGCAACCCATACTTCTCTCATGTACATGTAGTGTATGAATGCAATACCAGTTACTAGACCAGCAACAATAACTGATGTTCTCCAGCCTGATGCGACATTGCCCGCTTCCATGAAAAAGAAAGCAGTAGCTGCTAACATCCCCATAGAGATAACCCAGAATGAAATTCCTACGAAGTCATCTTGGCTCAACATCGTTGCGTCTGCTGCAATAGCTATACCTGAGAAACCTATCAAGGCCATAGCTGCTAAAGCAAACAGTTTAAGTTTTTTCATAAAAAACTCCCTCTTCGTTAGTTTTTATTTTAGTTTATATAAACTAGACTTAGTTACCCTAAGCCAATTTCGTGGTTAGATAGCAAATTAATTTAGATAAATGAAGACTTAATTGCGACTAATTCTCATTGATTTTACTTAATTTTTAAAATTAAATACAATTTACAAGTTAAAAATCAAAAAAAATAAGGAAATCGAATCAAATTTTATGGAAAAAAAATTTCAAGAAATTTACGAGAATTCTATAAAAAGTCCTGAAAAATTTTGGAAAGAAGCATCTGAAGATATATTTTGGTTTAAAAAACCAACAAAAATTTTGAATAAATCAAACCCACCTTTCTATAAATGGTTCGAGGATGGGGTAACAAACACATGCTATAATGCTTTAGACATTCATATTGATCAAGGAAGAGGTCAAAAAACAGCTTTAATATACGATAGCCCTATAACTGGTAATAAAAGTAAGTTCAATTATAAAGAGCTTAGGTCAAAAGTTTCAAAATTTGCAGGCGCATTGAAAGCTCAAGGTGCAAATAAAGGTGATCGGATAATCATTTACATGCCTATGATCCCTGAGGCAGTAGTTGCCATGCTCGCTTGTGCGAGAATTGGTGCAATTCACTCTGTAGTTTTTGGAGGATTTGCCTCAAATGAGCTTGCAAGCAGAATAGATGATAGTAAAGCAAAAATTTTAGTAACTGCTTCATGTGGTTTCGAACCTGGAAGGACAGTGGAATACAAACCTCTTGTGGATGAGGCTATAAAAATAGCTAATCACAAAATTGAAAAAATGATTTTATTCCAAAGACCTGGTCATGAGGTAAAGTTAAATGCTCCTAATGAGGTCAGCTGGGAAGAAGTAGTTTCTAATGCTAAAGATGTAGACTGTGTTGAGATGAACTCAAATGAGTTTGCCTATATCTTATATACATCAGGGACAACTGGTACTCCAAAAGGGATAGTGAGAGATATTGGAGGTCACATTGTTGCTCTAAAGTGGACTATGAAAAATATTTACAACATTGATACTGATGATATTTGGTGGTCCGCTAGTGACATTGGTTGGATTGTAGGGCACTCATATATTGTCTACGCTCCATTATTCAAAGGATGCACAACAGTTTTATTTGAGGGCAAGCCTGTAGGAACTCCGGATGCTGGAGCTTTCTGGAAAATCATTTCAGATTATAAAGTAAAATCTCTTTTTACAGCTCCAACAGCTTTTAGAGCAATTAAAAAAGAAGATCCTGAGGGTAAATTCTTTACAAAATATAATCTGAGTAGCTTTGAGAGTTTATTTCTGGCTGGTGAAAGAGCTGACCCAGATACTATTAAATGGGCTGAGAATTTACTTAAAGTTCCAGTTATTGATCATTGGTGGCAAACAGAGACTAGCTGGGCAATTAGCTCAAATTGTACTGGTATTGAAATGATGGAAACAAAGTATGGTTCAGCCTGTAAAGCTGTCCCAGGATACGATGTCAAAATCATTAAGCCAGACCAATCTTTAGCTAAACCAAATGAAATGGGAGACATAGTGGTTAAACTTCCTTTGCCCCCAGGAACATTTCCAACATTATGGAACGCAGACCAGAGATATAAAGAAAACTATATGTCTAATTACGAAGGATACTACCAAACTTATGATGCAGGTCATATCGATGATGATGGTTATATATGGATTATGTCTAGAACTGATGACATTATAAATGTTGCTGGTCATAGATTATCAACAGGCGCAATCGAAGAAGTATTATCTGAACATCAATCTGTTGCTGAGTGTGCAGTACTTGGAATAGCAGATAAATTAAAAGGTCAATTACCTATTGGATTAGTGGTTTTAAAATCTGGTGTTGATAAAGATAACAACACTATATCAAAAGAATGTGTACAAATGATCAGAGATAAAATTGGCCCTGTTGCTGCATTTAAAGTAGTTATTGTTATTAAAAGACTACCAAAAACAAGATCGGGTAAAATTTTAAGAGGTACAATAAGAAAAATTGCAGATAATATGGAATATAAAGTTCCTCCTACAATTGATGATCCAGCAATATTAACAGAAATAAAAGAAGATTTAATTAAACATAAAATTTTAAACGATGGTTAAAACATATTTATTTCTAGCAGGTGCAGTATTTTTTGAAGTTGCTGGTACAATGCTATTACCAATAACTCAAAATTTTACAAAACTAATCCCAACAGCTGCTCTTGCATTCTTTTATCTTTGTGCTTTCTATTTGTTAACTTTTGTAGCAGATAAGATTCCTATCGCTATTATGTATGCGACATGGAGTGGTCTTGGAATTTTTACAATTGCAATTCTTGGCTATATATTCTTTAAACAAACTTTGACATGGCAAGCAATATTAGGATTATTCTTAATTGTGATCGGTGTAATTTTAGTAAATAGTTTTACTGGAAAGCTTAGCTAAACTGTAAAGGTGTTCCATCTGGATCACCTAAAATTTTTCCATCCTTCATTTTGATTTTTCCTGCAATAATTGTATGGGTAGGTGTTCCTTTAAATTTAAATCCATTAAATGGTGACCACTTACATTTGCTTTCAATATTTTCATTTTTAATCTCAATAGTTTTATTCATATCTACAATTGTAAAATCTGCATCATAACCTTCTTTAATAAATCCCTTATTTTTAATTCCAAAAATCTTAACTGGATTTTCACAAACAAAATTCATCAATTGGTTAAGAGATAATTTTCCATCATTGATGTGATTTAACATTACAGGCATTAAAGTTTGAACTCCTGGCATTCCTGAGGGCGTGTTTGGATATACCTTGTTTTTATTTTCTTTTAAGTGAGGGGCATGATCAGATCCAATAGTATCATTAAAGTTATTTCTCACCCCATACCATAATCTATCATAATGAGATTTATCTCTTAATGGTGGATTCATCTGAGCATAAGTTCCAAGCTTGTCATAACAATCTGGAGCATAAAGAGTTAAATGTTGAGGTGTAATCTCAAATGTAATATTTCCTTTATGCTGAGATAAGAAATCTATTTCTTCTTTAGTAGTAATATGAAGTACATGAGCTTTTTTATTATGCTTTTCTGCAATTCGAACAATTCTTCTAGTAGAAGCTATTGCGCATTCTACACTTCTCCATATTGGATGAGTATGAACATCACCCTCTTTTATTAATTTCTTATTAACTTTTAAAATTGCCTCGTCTTCAGAATGAACAGCCACTACTTTTGAAGCATTTTGAAAAACCTTATCTATGTCATCCTCCTCAGCAACTAATAAATTTCCAGTTGAGGATCCTGCAAAAAGCTTAATTCCACAACAACCTTCCAAACCCTCTAGACTTGCTAGGTCATCTGCATTGTCTGCTGTTGCTCCAAAATAAAAAGCATAGTTGCAATACATTCTATTTTTAGCGAGATCTAATTTTCTTTGAAATTCCTTCATATTAGAAGTCGGTGGATTTGTATTGGGCATTTCAAATACACTTGTAATACCTCCTGCAATTGCTGCTCTACTTCCTGAGTGAAGATCCTCAGTATCTGTTGATCCTGGTTCTCTAAAATGAGTTTGGGTATCTATGCAACCAGGTAATACTGTATGACCTTCTGCATTGATTGTCTCTTTTGCCTCTTCTGCAATTTGTCCAATCTGATGAATTTTTCCATCTTTTATAGCAACATCTACATCTTTTAATTCACCATCGATGTAACATTGTCCGTTTTTAATTATAAGATCTAACATTTTGAGAAATTGTTATTATATTACAATCTATAATTAATCAATTATGAATATAAAAAACGTTTATATTTTAGATGACAGAGCAATTCTTTATATTAATGGAGAAGATGCAAAAGAATTTCTTCAAAATCTCATCAGTAACGACATAAACAAAGTAAATGATGCAAATAGTTGTTTTAGTTCATTACTTACACCTCAAGGTAAATTTTTATATGAATTTATAATCGTAAAACATAAGTCTGGATATCTTTTGGATTGTGAAAAACCTCAGGCAGAAGAGTTATTCAAACAATTATCCTTGTATAAACTTAGATCAAAAGTTGAAATTCTAAATTTAAGTAATGAATTTGTTGTAGCAGCATTTTCTCATGAAAAATTCTTAACTTTTGATGAAGCAAAAGATCAACCTGGATACACAATTAAATATAGAGAAGATCCAATATTTTTAGATCCAAGAAATAAGGATTTGGGTGCTAGATTAATTATTAATTTAGAAAAACTTTATTTATCTTTAAAAAAACTAGATCTTCACGATGCAAACCTGAAAGAATATTATTCATTAAGTCATAGCCTTGGAATAGTTCCAAAAGATTTAAATAAATTGAAAGACAAATTGTTTGGTATTGAATGTAATTTTGAGGAATTAAATGGAATTGATTTTAAAAAAGGCTGTTATGTTGGCCAAGAAAATACAGCGAGAATTAAATTAAAGAACAAGCTTTCAAAAAGATTGTTTCCAATAAATGTAATTAATGGAAAACTACACGAAGGTGAAGGTATTTATAATAATGAAATTGAAATAGGTAAGGTTTTGATTGATAGCGACTACCCTTTTGCATTAATTAAATACTTAAACGAAAACTTTGATGAAAAAGCAAATTTTAAAACTAAAGAAGCTTCAATAAATATTAATAAACCGGATTGGATAAAAAAATAATTTTCTTATTTAAATAAATAAACAACCATTAAAATTATTAAAACTATAATAATCCAAATACTTAGATTTTTAAGAAATTGTTTTAATTGAGAATTTGATTGTAAAAAACTTGGTAGAACTAGAAGTAAAACCCCAATCATAAATATCACTGAAAGCAATTTATCCATCAAAAACTCCTCTATAAAATTCACTTTGGTGCGGTCGGAGAGACTCGAACTCTCATGGACTAGGTCCACACGGCCCTCAACCGTGCCTGTCTACCAATTTCAGCACGACCGCAATATGTCCCATAATAAATGAATGACAATCATGATTCAAATTGGTAAAAATCCTCATGGAATTTACACAAGAAGTGCGTAAAGCAACAGATCCTATTTATCAAAAAATTTCTAAGGTTATGCCAGAAATTGAGTGGTCGGTGCATGCCCCATACATTCATAAAATTAATAAATTAAAAAAAGAAAAGAATGCTGTAATTCTTGCTCATAACTATCAAACACCAGAAATTTATCATGGTGTTGCAGATTTTTCAGCGGACTCTTTAGCATTAGCAATTGAAGCCTCAAAAACTTCAGCTGATATAATTTTAATGGCTGGGGTACATTTCATGGCAGAAACTGCAAAATTAATGAGTCCTAATAAAAAAGTTATTCTACCAGATATGGATGCTGGCTGTTCTTTATCATCATCTATTACAGGTAAAGATGTAAGACTATTAAAAGAAAAATACCCAGGAGTTCCTGTTGTGTCTTATGTCAACACTTCAGCAGAGGTTAAGGCAGAAACAGACGTTTGTTGTACTTCTGCTAATGCAGTTAAAATAGTTAAATCACTTGGGGTAAGAAGAGTAATATTTTTGCCTGATGATTATCTAGCTAAATATGTTGCTTCTCAAACTGATGTAGAAATTATTTCTTGGAAAGGAATTTGCATTGTTCATGATCAATTTAATAAAAAAGAAATAGACGATATTAGAAAAAATAATCCAGGTATTAAAATTATAGCACACCCAGAATGTCCTCCTGATGTAATTGAAGCAAGTGATTTCGCAGGATCAACATCTGGAATGATAAAATATGTAAAAGATAATCAACCAAAAAAAGTAATGATGGTTACTGAATGCTCTATGAGTGATAATATTCAGATAGAAAATCCAAATGTAGACTTTGTTAAACCATGTAATATGTGCCCTCACATGAAAAAAATTACACTTCCAAAGATATTAGATTGCTTAGAAAATGAGACTGGTGAAATTATTATGGATAAAGAAACGATTGAGAAAGCCAGAACATCAGTAGAGAGAATGGCAGCCATTGGCAGATAATTAAGTGTCAAAAATTAAATTAAGCAAAAGTTTTATAAATGATAGGGTTAAACTTGCACTAGCTGAAGATTTATACCCTGATGGAGATGTAACATCTGATTTATTACAGAATAATAAAATTGTTACAGCTAAAATAATATCTAACCAAAAAGCAATTATTGCTGGTTTAAGTTTTGCAAAACAAGCTTTTGCTAAAGTTGATAATAAAGTTAAAATTTTAATTAAGAAAAAAGATGGTTCCCAAGTAAGCAAAGGTGCTGTGATTGCAATAATAAAAGGGAGAGCAAGCTCAATATTTATAGCTGAAAGAGTTGCCTTAAATTTTTTATCCCATCTATCTGGTATAGCAACTAAGACTAATGAATTTGTTAAACTTGCTGGAAAAAAAACCAAGATTTGCTGTACAAGAAAAACAATTCCAAACTTAAGAGTTATCCAAAAATACGCAGTTAAATTAGGCGGTGGAATTAATCATAGATTTAATTTAAGTGATGAGTTTTTAATAAAAGATAATCACATAGCTAGTAGCAATATTAGAGAATTAGTTTCAATGGCAATTAAAAATAAAAGAGGTAAAAAGATTACTGTTGAAGTAGATAATCTTAATCAACTTAAAAAAATAATGGGATTAAAATTTAATACTGTTTTGTTTGATAATATGAGTATCAAAAATTTAAGAGCAGGAGTTAAATTAGCAAAAAAATATTACGAAACAGAAGCTTCAGGAAATATTAGTTTAAAAAGAGTCAAATCTATTGCAGCAACTGGCGTTAATAGAATTTCAGTTGGCAGTATTACTCATAGTGCACCAGCTGTAGATTTAAGTTTGGAGATTTAAAAAGCTTCATTATTTATTACTTCATTATTTCTCATTCTTTCAGCATCTTGTAAAAGCTTTCCTAGAATAGGTATAAGAAACTTTCCTTGCTCATCATAAAAAACCTGTTTAGCTGTAAATGGTAAAACAATCCAATTTAACATTTGAAGGTGTTGAGCCTTTTCTACATCGTTCTCTAAAACACTTTTATTCGAAAAATGCTCACTAGTTTGAATTTCAATAGCTCTTTTATAAGTATAAAAACCATCCTTATAATATAAGGCAAAATCAACTCTAGGTGTTTTGTAACCAAACCTTGCCTCTGGAAAAATATAAAGAATCCTATCATTAAGCTGCGTAAAATCAAATTCAGGAATTAAGTATCCTTGATTGTACAATCCATTTCTAGGTATTGATGAAGTGTTAGCTAAATAATTAATCTCAATTCCCATACCATGACATACATGCTCTAGTGTAACCACAAACTCAATGTTTGAGTAGCCCCTCCCATCTTCAGTTAATAAACTTTGACTCATCTTTTCCCAAAATGGTTCCGTTCTAGCTAATTGATTTTTGAAAAATCTTTTTTTTGCATCAGCAAAAATTTCTTTTTTTTTATTAACAACTAATTCATTTTCATATTTTATAATATCCATAATTCTCCTTTGTTAAATTTAAAATATTATAAGTTCAAGATGGGAACTTTAAATTTTATTACAATGAGAACACTTTAAAAAAAATTAAAAAAAGTTGTTGGGGAAAAAAATGTATAATTATTTTTTTGAATTCAAAAAATAAAATCAGTGAGTGTTAAAATCTATGATTGATAAAATCTGTAATAGAAAAAAAATAATTTTTGCAACTCATGTTTGATTTAATTTTAGAATTCTCAACCCTAGTTTGATTTAAATTAAGAATTCTCTACTGGTGGGGGTGTCAGGTTTCCATTACAAAAAACCTGCGACCCTGTCAGATATCACAAACTTAAAATAAATTTTAGATATCACAACCAGAGGTAATATTTTTAAAATATTAATTTATAAATTTAGACAGATCCGGCTTAAAATAGTTAGGGCCTTTCATGACTTTTCCAGACTCATTGTAGATTGGTTTTCCATTTTCATCTAACTTGCTCATATTTGAATTTTGGACCTCATCAAAACATTTATCCAAATCAATTCCAAATGCGTGCCCTGCTCCATAAGTTACATATAATATATCTGTTAGCGCATCAGCTACTTCCAATAAATCCTTATTATTCATAGCTTCTGTTAGTTCTTCTAATTCCTCTTTGATTAGGTCTAACCTTAATTTATTTATTTTATCAGTGCTAAATGAAGGTTTAGTTTTAACCTCCTGACCAAAAGTTTTCATGAAAGTGCCTACTTTGCTAAAATTCGACATAATGCTCCTGTATGTTTTTAAAAATTTATTGTATGTTTATAATTATTTGTTACTTAAAAATTAATCAATGAAATTAAGAAAAGAATTTGACAGTATTGGAAGCATAAATGTTCCAAATGATAAATATTGGGGAGCATCTACTCAGAGATCTAATAAATTTTTTAATATTGGAAAAATTTTAGTAAATATTTCAATCATTAAATCTATAGCAATTATTAAAAGATCAGCTGCAATAGTACATGCTAAAGATAAATTAATTGATAGCAAAATTTCTAAAGCAATAATCAAAGCGTCAGACGAGGTAATTAAAGGTAAATTAGATGAAAACTTTCCCTTAAAAGTCTGGCAAACAGGTTCTGGTACACAAACAAATATGAATGTAAATGAGGTTATAGCTAACAGAGCAATAGAAATTTTAGGTGGAAAAAAAGGTACTAAAAAACCTGTTCATCCAAATGATCACGTAAACAAATCTCAATCTACAAATGATGTTTTTCCAACAGCAATGCATATCTCTGTTGCTAAAGAAACTATTTCTAAAATGCTGCCAAGCTTAAAAATTTTAGAAAAAGAGTTAAAAAGAAAATCCAATGAATTTAAAAATATAGTAAAAATTGGAAGAACTCATTTACAAGATGCTACTCCATTATCTCTCGGACAGGAGTTTTCTGGATACCATTTCCAAGTTAAAAAAAGTATTGAAAGAATAGAATATGCATTAAAAGAAATATTATTTCTCGCTCAAGGTGGTACGGCTGTTGGTACTGGAATTAATTCGAAGAAAAATTTCGATAAAAAAATTGTAAAAGAGATTGCTAGATTTACTAAAATAAAATTTAAACCAGCACCAAATAAATTTGCAGAGCTTGCTGCACATGATGCAATTGTAAATTTTTCAGGCACTTTAAATACTTGTGCAGTTGCATTAATGAAAATATCTAATGATATACGTTTCTTAGGTTCTGGTCCAAGAGCTGGATATGGAGAATTAATTTTACCTGAAAATGAACCAGGTTCATCAATCATGCCTGGAAAAGTAAATCCAACACAATGTGAAGCTGTAACCATGGTTTGTGTTAAAGTTATTGGAAATCACAACGGAATAACTATGGCAGGATCTCATGGACATTTTGAGCTAAATGTTTTTAAACCTTTAATTGCTCATAACATCTTGCAATCAATAGACTTGATTGCTGACAGCACAAAAAATTTTGCTCTATATTGCGTTAAAGGAATAAAAGCTAATAAAAAGAAAATACAAGAACATTTAGACAACTCATTAATGCTTATCACTGCACTTGCGCCTCATATTGGTTACGATAATGCAGCAAAAATTGCAAAAACTGCTCTTAAAAATAACACAACATTAAAAGATGAAACTTTGAAAACAGGATTAATAAACGAAAAAGATTACAATAAGATAGTTGATCCTAAAAAAATGATCTATCCCGCATAACTTTTAATTGCTTCATTAAACAAATTTTTAAAATAAATTTTGTTTTGTAAATTATTCTTTTTTAAAATTATATTATTTAAAATTTTATTAATATTCTCGTTAATTTTATTATCAATTTTGATATCTTTCAATTCTGCAATTTTTTGATCAAAATTATAAGTAAAATTAAAATCAATTTGCTTAATTTGATTTCTATAATTTTTTGGTGTTAAAAGAAATTTATACAACTTGTTAGAGTCACTAATATTTACCTTTAGCTTTCCGTCTAAAACTAATTCTCCATTTCTTACAAAAATCAAACTTTCAGATAATTCAAAATTTGCAATGTCTCTCCATTGAAATTTTGTATTATCTGTATCGATTAATCCTTCGTGAATTTTTGAATTTAAAATAATATTTTGAAAATTAGAATTATTATAAATATTTTTTGCATTAATATTTAATTTAAAATTAATATTTTTGTTATTAAATATTTCAGTTTTCAAAAGTTGGACAAAAAAAGCATTAGAATCAAACAGGTAATTTAAATTTATTTCATTTGAATTCCCTTCCAAATTTGCATCAAAAGGTTTAAAGTTAAATTTTCCTTTATAAGTAAAATCAGGCTGATCTGTTTTGTCATATAGATGAAAATATAAAGACTTTTTTTTAATTTCATATTCTATAAATCGTTTTAATTTATTAAAAATAAACTCTGATTTCCCTATTTTTTTATCATTATCAAGGCTTAACTCATTTTCAATTTTAAGTTTCATCAGATTAAGATTGATTAAAGAATATATTTTATTTTTGTCTTCATTAAAAAAAGACTCCACAGAAAAAGGAATATTGAATATTTCATTTTCTGAATAAAAAATATTTTTTAGTTCTTTTTGATCATAATAATATTTTATTTTAAAAATTTTGCTTAAAAACAAAACTTCATTGTTTAAGTGTCTAAAAAAAATATTGCTATTTCTAATAATTAAAGTTCCATCTTGAAAACTTTTATTTAGCAATTCAAGAAAGAAATTATAATTTTTTGAATTAAGATTAAAGTTACCATTGTTTAAAATTAAATTTCCTACTTTAATTTTTTTTGATGAAAAAAGATTATTTAAAGAGATAAAAATTTTTAATTCACCAATTTTTGAAATTTCTTTTTGATTATTAAATATTATTGAATTTACAGTTGTAAAATGAGGTTTTGGAAATAAATTATATTTTATATTTTGGGAAAATTCAAAATTTAAGTCTAATTTGTCTTTAAGCTCATTTTTTAACTGCTTTGAAATATCACTTTGATTGTAAAAAGTTGGTAATAATAAATAAGATACAAAAATAACAAAAAGTGCGACAAAAGTTAAAATTATTTTATTATTTTTAAATAAAAAACTTATATTTTTAAAATTTAACTTGTTTAAATTTTTTTCTAAAAGATTATTAATTAAATTACTGATGTTTTTTAAATATTTTACAAAAAAATTTGTTTTGCTCATGACAATTAAAGAAAGCTTATAAAGTATTATTTTAAATGATAAACAAAGATTATTTAAAAAATTTAAATGATGCACAAAAAGAAGCTGTTCTGCATCTTGATGGACCTCTTTTGATTGTTGCAGGAGCTGGATCTGGAAAAACAAAAGTTTTGACTTCAAGAATTGCTAATATTATCAAAGAAAAAAAGGCATTCCCCAATCAGATATTAGCAGTCACTTTTACCAACAAAGCTGCTAAAGAAATGCAAAATAGAGTAAGTTCAATACTGGGCTCAACTGCTATCGGACTTTCTTGGCTAGGTACATTTCATTCAATTTGTGCAAAATTATTAAGGAAACATGCATCAGCTGCAAACCTTAATTCTAATTTTACTATTATAGATACAGATGATCAGATAAGACTTATCAAAAATATTTGTAAGGCTGAAAATATTGATATCAAACAGTTATCTCCAAAATTTATTTTAGCAATAATTGATCGTTGGAAAAATAAAGGATTCTATCCTGATGAGGTAAGAATAAATAAAAAAGATCTTTATGAAAAAACAATTTTACCTCTTTATAAAATTTATCAACAAAAATTGACTGACCTAAATTCTTGTGATTTTGGTGATCTTATTTTGCATGCTGTAAAAATTTTAGAATTCAATTCAGACATCAGAGAGATATATTCAAAAAATTTTAAATATATCCTCGTTGATGAATATCAAGATACTAATTTTATACAAAGTAAATGGCTTAATCTATTGTCAGAAAAAAACAAAAATATTTGTTGTGTTGGAGATGATGACCAATCGATTTATAGCTGGAGAGGAGCAGAAATTAAAAATTTTTTAGAATTTGATCAAGTTTATGAAAATACAAAAGTAATTAGATTAGAACAAAATTACAGATCCTCGCAAAATATTCTATCAGTTGCCTCAAATCTTATTTCTAATAATCAAAATAGAGTTGGTAAAACATTAATTACAACTATGGATGAAGGTGATTTAGTTAAATTAAACTGTTTTAAAAATGGTAAAGATGAAGCAGTTGGAATTTCAGACGAAATAGAGAAAAATATTAAAAAAAAATTTTCTTATAATAACATCGCTATCCTTGTGAGAGCTATTTTTCAAACACGTGAATTTGAAGAACGTTTCCTTAAAATTGGTATGCCTTATAGAATATTAGGTGGCACAAAGTTTTATGAAAGAGCTGAAATAAAAGACTGTGTAGCTTATCTAAGATTGATTAACCAAGAAAAAGATGATCTTGCTTTTGAAAGAATTGTTAACAACCCAAAAAGATCAATTGGTGATAGTACCTTAAAAAATATTCACGAATTTGCAAAGGAAAATAATTTAAATTTAGAAAGGGCATCTATAAAAATGCTTGAACAAAATTTGATTAAACCGAAAGCTAAAATTGGTTTAAATTTATTTTTAAATTCTCTAAATAAATGGAGAAATGATATAATAATAAAAAAATCAAATCACATTAAATTATTAAAAATTGTCTTAGACGAGTCTGGATACTCGGCAATGTTAAAAAATAAAAAAGATTTAGACAATGAAAATAGATTGGAGAACATTAAAGAATTATTAAGTGCCATGAAAGAATTTGATAATTTAGAAAGTTTTTTAGAACATGTATCTTTAGCAACTTCAGTAGATCAAGAATGGGATGGTGAAAAAATTAATATGATGACAATGCACGCTGCAAAAGGATTAGAATTTGATGTTGTTTTTCTTCCTGGTTGGGAAGAAGGATTGTTTCCTCATCAAAAATCTATTGAGGAGAAAGGTCAAAATGGTCTAGAGGAAGAAAGACGCTTAGCATATGTAGGAATTACAAGGGCAAAGAAAAAAGCTATAATATCATTTTCAATGAACAGATTTTATCAAGGAGACTGGATAGATAGTATGGCTTCAAGATTTATAGATGAATTGCCAGATAAGAATATTGAGAAAAATTCTTTTTTTGATGAGGAGATAAATAATGATGAAGATTTTGAGTTCAATCAAGATTTTGAAATTGAGGAAGATACTAGAAGTCCTGGCTGGATAAGATACCAAAAGAGAATTAAATGAAGAAGAATATTCAAATATTAAGAAAAAAATATGAGAAATATAAAATTGATGGATATGTCGTACCAAAAAATGATGACTATTTTACCGAATATTCAAAAATTAATAGATTAAAAATTATTTCAAATTTCAGTGGCTCGGCTGGATTGGCTATTATATTAAAAAATAAAAACTATCTATTCACTGATGGTAGATATACAATTCAAAGTCAGGCTGAAAGTGGAAAGAATTTCGTAATTTACAGATTTGAAAGATTAATAAACTGTAATTTATTTAAAAATTTAACTTTAGGTATTGATCCAAAGTTATTTACTAACACTCAAATTAAAAAATACTTTTTAAAATATAATAAAATTAAATTTATTAAAAAAAACTTAATTGATGAAATTAAAAAAGATAGAGTAAAATCTGATATTCCTTTTTTTTCATTAGATAAAAATATAGTTGGCGAAAGTGTAAGTTCTAAAATAAATAAAATTTCAAGATATCTTAAAAAAAATAAATCAGATTATATTTTTATAACAGCACCAGAAAATGTTGCATGGATATTAAATATTAGAGGTGCGGATGGTCCAAATAGTCCAATTCCCAATTCAAGATTAATAATAAGTAAATCAAAAAAAATATTATTAATAAGCAAAAAAGAAAAGTGTAAAAAATTACTAAAAAATAAAATTATAAATTTAAATCAGTTTTCAGATATTCATAAATTACCAGAAGAAATATTAAAACTTAAAGGGAAAAATTTTATAATTGATGATAAATCTTGTTCGTTGTTTTATGAAAGTATAATTAATTCAAAATTTAAAATTATTAGTAGAGAAGACCCCACTTATCTTTTAAAAGCTATTAAAAATAAAGTAGAAATTAATAGTATGATTAATGCTCATATTTTAGATGGTGTAGCTTTAACAAAATTTATTTATTGGTTAAAAAAAATTAATAAAAAAAAAATTTCTGAAGTAGAGGCAATTAAGAAATTAGAAAGATTTAGAAAAATGAATAAAAATTTTCTATATCCTAGTTTTGATACAATCGCAGGTTCTGGAAAAAATGGTGCTATTGTTCATTATCGTGCAAAACAAGAAAATTGTAGAAGTATAAATAAAAAAGATATTTTTCTATGTGATTCAGGTGGTCAATATAAATATGGTACTACAGATGTAACAAGAACAATCTGTTTTTCCAATCAAAGTCTAAATATAAAAAATATTTATACAAAAGTTTTAAAAGGACATATTGCTGTTGCTACAACAAATATAAATAAAGATAATACTGGTAAAAAAATTGATAAAAGGGCAAGAAAATTTCTAAACGAGAGTAATTTAGATTATGAACATGGTACAGGCCACGGGGTTGGTTTTTTTCTAAATGTTCATGAAGGGCCGCAATCAATAACCAAGATAAATAAAGTTAAAATAGAACCAGGTATGGTTTTAAGTAATGAGCCTGGTTACTATAAAAAAAATCATTTCGGAATACGTATAGAAAATTTAGTTTTTGTGGATAAAAAAAATGGAAAATTATTTTTTCAAAATCTCACCATGGCTCCTATTGAAAAAGACTTAATTAATTTTGATTTACTAACTTTTTACGAAAAAAATTATCTATTTAAGTATCATTTAGATGTTTATTCTAAAATATCAAAATATTTAACTCAAAATGAGAAAAAATGGCTAGCTAGTCTTATTTAGCATTTTTAAAAATTCATCTTGACTTATAATTTTAATTTTTAGTAACTTGGCGCTTTCTACTTTTCTCCGAGTTGGTTTTTCTCCAGTTATTAAATAGTTTAATTTATTTGATACAGTACTTACTGTAGTTCCTGAATTTTCCTCAATTAATGATTTAACCTCAGCTCTACTGATTCCATTCAACTTACCTGTAACTAAAAACGACTTGTTTTTTAATAGTCCATTTATTTTTTTAGCTAGAACATTTTTTATTATCAAAATTTTTCCTAATTCATCTAAAACTTTTAGATTTATTTCATTTGCAAAAAAACTTTTAATCGAACTTACTTGAGTTTCCCCAATCCCATCAATATTTAGTAATTCATTATAATTTTTTATTTTAGATAGACTTTTAAATTTTAAAAAAGATTCAAAATGCTTAGATAATAATTTTGCATTTTCTAATCCTATGTGTCTAATTCCTAGAGCAAATATAAATCTTTCTAGAGAAATATTTTTTTTTTGATTAATAGAATATTTTAAGTTTTTAACAGATAGACTCCCCCAACCCTCAAGTTTTTCAATTTTTTTATAATCTAATTTAAAAATATCTTGTGGAAATTTTATTAATTTTAATTTCCAAAATCCTTCTATTATCTTTTTTCCAAGCCCATCTATATTAAATGCATCTTTTGAAACAAAATGCTTTAATTTTTCGATTGTAATTTTATCACAATAATAACCTTCACTAGAACATCTTCTTACTGCATCAATTTTTTTTGTGACCTTATTAAATTCTTTTACTGTTTTTGAGCCACATGAAGGACATTTATTT
>CACDLV010000010.1 GCA_902553675.1 uncultured Pelagibacteraceae bacterium | reverse complement strand
TTAGAGGCTTTTTGTTATCAAGAATATGGATTGTTCCCGACATTCCTAAATGAATTAAACAATAATCTTCATTTTGAAAATGGATAATCAAATATTTAGAAAATCTACTAACTTCAATTATTTTTTTATTTTTAAGAAAACTTTCAAAATCACTTGGTATTTTAAACCTTAAATTCCTATTTCTAATTATTACTTTTTTTATGCTTTTTTTTTTGATCTTTTTATGAAGGGATTGTCTAACAATTTCTACTTCTGGTAATTCTGGCATTTAATACTATATTCAATATATATTTTTTTATGCAACAAAATCTTCAAAATAAAAAAGGACTTGTAGAAAATGTATTTAATCAGGTCTACAATAAATATGACCTGATGAATGACTTTATGTCTATGGGTGTACATAGATATTGGAAAAAAAGTTTAATCAATATGATGAATCCGAGAGTTAGTAGAAAATTAATAGATGTTGCATGTGGGACGGGGGATGTTGGAAAGTTATTTTTAGATAGCACAAATAAAGAGGCTGAAATTACTTGCGTAGACCCTAACAAAGGAATGGTTAGTCAAGGAAAGCAAAAATTATCTAATTACAAAAATGTAAAATGGGTTATTTCTCCAGCAGAAAAATTACCAATAACAGACAATTCATTTGATTATTACACTATTAGTTTTGGGCTCAGAAATACAAAAAATTTAAATAAGGCACTTTCAGAAGCTTATAGAGTTTTAAAACCTGGAGGACGTTATCTATGTCTAGAATTTTCTAAAATTCAAAATTCAAATCTTGATTTTATATATAAAAATTACTCAAAACTTATTCCTATAATTGGTCAGTTTGTAGTTGGAGAAAAAGAACCATATGAATATTTAATCAAAAGTATTGAACAATTTATTAATCAAGATGAATTAATAGAGTTGATGAAGAAAAATAATTTTCAAAAATGTTTTTATAGAAATCTTTCTGGGGGTATTGTTTCAATTCATAGTGGTTGGAAAATTTAATGATTAAAAAACTTATTACTTTATTTAAATTAGGAAGAAAAATTGCAAAATCTGATATTTTAAAAATTGCATCAAAATTTAAAAAACCTCCTTTAGGTGTAACATTGTTATTCCAAGTTTTATCTATTTCATTTGAAAAAAAGGAACAAAATAATTTAATTGAAGATGATGGTGAAAGACTATCTAGATCATTAGAGTCTATGGGTACAACTTTTATTAAACTTGGGCAATTTCTTGCTACTAGACCTGATATAATTGGAGAAGAATTATCTTTAAAACTAGAAAAACTTCAAGATCGATTGCCACCTTTTTCAATTCATGAAGCAAAAGAAATTATTAAAGAAGATCTTGGAATAGATGTGTTTAATTCAATAATAGATTTAAGTGAGCCAGTTGCTGCTGCATCAATTGCACAAGTCCATAAAGCAAAAATAAATGACAATGGAACAATCAAAGATGTGGCTATTAAAATTTTAAGACCAAACATAAAAAAAATATTCAATGAAGAAATAGATGCTATGATGTTATTTGCATTTATTATTGAATCATTTGTAAAAAAAACAAAAAGATTAAAACTTGTTGAAGTTGTTTTTTTACTTAAAGAAATAACTAATCTTGAGATGGATTTAAGATTCGAAGCTGCTGCGGCAAATGAATATGCGGAAAATACTAAAAATGATGCTGGGTTCAAAGTTCCAGAGATTTACTGGAATTTTACTAGTGAAAATGTAATGACTTTAGATTGGATAGATGGAATTTCAATAAGAGAAGCTGAGGAGTTAAAGAAAAGAAATTTAGACACTAGTAAAATAGCAGAAGATATTATCCAGCATTTTTTGAGGCATGCTGTAAGAGATGGTTTTTTTCATGCAGACATGCATCAAGGAAATATTTTTGTTGATAGTAGTGGCCAGATTGTACCTATAGATTTTGGGATTATGGGGAGATTAGATAAACTTAGCAAAAGGTTTTTAGCAGAAATTTTATTTGGATTTATTCAAAGAGATTATCGCAAAGTAGCTGAGGTTCACTTAGTGGCTGGATTAGTTCCTAAAGAAGTACCAATTGATGATCTGGCTCAAGCTTTAAGATCAATTGGTGAACCTATTTTCGGTCAAGAAGTAAAAGATATTTCAGGGGGTAAATTACTCAAACAATTGTTTGATGTAACAGAAAAGTTTAATATGCAAACTCAACCTCAATTATTAATGTTACAAAAAACTATGGTTGTTGTTGAAGGTGTAGCAAGAAAATTAAATCCAAACACAAATATTTGGACAACTTCAAAGCCTGTACTAGAAAATTGGCTTAAAGAAACGAAAGATCCAATTAATAATTTAAATGAAACTTTAAAAAGTACATCTGAAGTTATTAAACGTTTACCAGAATTTCCTGAGATTATGGATAAAGCAAATCAAGCATTAACGTTTTTAGCTAGCGGCCAAATTCCACAAAATTCAAATTCTTATACCGCTCTAAATGATAAGAAATCAGAAATGATAGCATTTAGAAATCAATCTATTATTGGTTTATTACTTCTTGTAATTTTTGGTCTTATAGTATTTTAATTCCGCAAATGAAAAATTTGTTAAATAAAAAAATATTATTCATTATCTGCGGGGGGATATCTGCCTACAAAAGTCTAGAAACAATTAGGCTTTTTAAAAAGAATGGAGTAGAAATAAAGACAATTCTTACAACAAGTGCAAAAGAATTTGTAACTCCACTTTCAGTAACATCGCTTTCTAAAGGTAAAGTATATAGCGATTTATTCAGTGTGGAAAATGAAGCTGAAATGGATCATATTTCACTTTCAAGATGGGCAGATTTAATTGTAATTGCACCAGCGACAGCAAATACAATTTCAAAATTAGCTCAAGGAACAACTGATGATTTAGCATCTACTGTAGTTTTAGCTTCAGATAAAGACATTATTTTAGCACCAGCAATGAATGTAAGAATGTGGGAACATCCAACTACCAAAATGAATTTAAAAAAATTAAAGGAGTTCGGATATAAACTGATTGGACCAGAGATTGGTGATATGGCATGTGGTGAATATGGAGAGGGCAAAATGTCAGACCCATTAGTAATTGCTGATGAAATTGATAAATATTTCTTAACTCAAAAAAGTAACAAAAAATTTAAAGCATTAGTTACTGCGGGACCAACTAATGAGTATATAGATCCAGTTCGTTTTATTACAAATAAATCAAGTGGTAAACAAGGATATGAATTAGCAAAATCATTATCCAAAAAAGGTTTTGATACGACATTAATATCAGGTCCAACTAATCTTGAAATAACTAAAGATATTAATCTTATAAAAGTTGAAACAGCAGATGAAATGTTAGTTGCCACTCAAGAAAATTTACCTGTTGATGTTGCAATTTTTTCTGCTGCAGTAGCTGATTTTAAAATTAATAAAAAGTATGAAAATAAAATTAAAAAACAAGAGAACTTAAACTTAAATTTAGAAAAGAATATAGATATACTTAATTATGTGTCCAACCATAACTCCATGAGACCTAAACTTGTTATTGGATTTGCAGCAGAAACTTATGAGATCGATAAAAATGCAGAGGAAAAATTAAATAAGAAGAATTGTGACTGGATAATTTCCAATGATGTATCAAAAAAAAATATAGGATTTAATTCTGATTATAACGAGGTAACAATTCATTGCAAAAATAGAGATGCTAAAAAAGAAAAACTTTCGTACAAAAAAAAATCTGAAATTTCTGATGAAATAGTTGATAGGATAATTGATCAATTAAATTAATGGCAAAAGTTCTTATCAAAAAGTTAGACCCTGCAGTTGAATTACCTGCTTACAAAACAGAAGGTGCATCGGGCATGGATTTAATGGCATTAGTAAAAGAACCTATAAATCTTAAACCAAACTCTTCATGTTTAGTTCCAACAGGGCTTGCAGTAGCATTTTCTAGTGATTTTGAAATCCAAATAAGACCGAGATCTGGTTTGGCTGCAAAAAATAGCATTAGTGTTTTAAATACACCTGGAACTATTGATAGTGATTACAGGGGAGAAATAAAAGTAATACTTTTTAATCACGGAAAAAGTGATTTTTTAATAAATAATAAAGATAGAATAGCGCAAATGATTTTAACTCCTGTAATTAAAATGGAATTCGAAGAAATAGATGATCTTCCAGAAACTGTTAGAGGAGAGGGTGGTTTTGGCTCGACTGGAAAATGAGCAAAGATTTAAGTAAAAAAGAAATAGATAAATTTTCTAGGCAAATAATTTTAAAAAACATAGGTCCATCAGGACAAAAAAAAATTCTAGTCTCAAAGGTTTTAATAATTGGAATGGGTGGTCTAGGATGTCCAGCAGCTGATTTTTTAACCAGGTGTGGTATTGGTACACTAGGAATTGTTGATCATGACATCGTTAGCCTATCAAATATTCATAGACAAAGTTTATATGATGAAAAAGATTTAAATCAGTCAAAAGTTATAATTGCTAAAAAAAAACTAAATAGAATTAACCCAAAAACAAAAATAAATATTTATAACTTTAAAATGAATAGAACAAAATTTGAAAAAATAATAAAAAATTACGACTACATAATCGATGGTACTGACAATTTTGAAAGTAAATTTTTAATAAATGATTTAAGTTTAAAATATAAAAAATATCTTGTTACTGGAGCAATTAGTAAATTTGATGGTCATATTTTTACTTTTGATTTTGAAGATAAAAATACTCCTTCTTTAAGAGACTTCTATCAAGAAGAAGTTATTACTGATGAAATATTAAACTGTGAATATGAAGGAATATTAGGACCAGTAGCAGGAACAATTGGCACCATGCTAGCTAATGAAGTTTTGAAAAGAATATTAAAAATTGGTCAAAATTTAAATGGATTTATTCTTATTATAGATTTGTTAAATTTGAGCTTTAGAAAAGTTAAATTAAATAAAACAAAAAAAAGTGAAAATAAAAAATTTAATTAATAATATTTTTATATTCTTCCTTTTAATATCCTTTATTACCTCAAGTAATGCAGGAGAAATATTCGTTTCTCTTAAAAAAAATAAGGTAAATGTACGTTATGGACCAAGTTTTGAATCAGACATTAAGTATGTTTACAAAAAAATAAACTTACCTTTGAAACAAATTGATAAAAAAGAAAATTTTAGACGAATTATTGATTTAAAAAATAACAGCGGATGGATTCATATTTCACAATTAAAACAAAGTAATTCAATAATAGCGACTAAAGATAAAGTTTTATTTAAGAAACCTAACTCTTTTGCTGAACCAGTTGCTAAAATTAAAGAGGGAAGATTATTAATCTTAGAAAAATGCGAACAAAATTGGTGTAAAATTACATCAGGTGAATTTAAAGGTTGGATCAAGACAGATAATATTTGGGGACTAAATTAACTAAAATCAGAAGATAAAGAGGATATATTTTCTTTAGATAATTTTGTGCTGTGAGAGTATTCTTTGTGATCAATACCAAGCACAATTTCTGAGTTATTTGATTTAAATTTTTCTATTTGATCTTCATTAAAATTAAAATGAATAAACTGAACCGAAGAAGCCTTTCCCTCTGCAGAGGTTCTATCAACATCTTCCTCGGGAACTGCATTAATTATTTCGCCATTTATTTTCATAAATACTGTTTCTTCTATTCCGCCAACTTTTCCAAGAAATGTAGCTCTTGAAATAGGATTGTCTATCTCAAACATTAGAGTTGCTGTAAGCTCTTTTCCTTTAGGTATTAGAGGATTATATGCAGAAAGCTCATCTTTAAGCTGTTCATCTCCACCTTTTTCAATGTAAAGCATTTCCTGTACTTGTGCCAACATTGTTTCGTAACTCTCAAAATAAAAAGTAGCATAAGGACCTAAAGCTATCCTTCTATTTTTTTTATAATTGACAATATTTTTTCTTAATTCTCTCCTCTTCTCAATGTAGACATCTAAAGGAATAATATCTTCTTTTTGGATTTCTCTTTTTTCTCGAGGCATAATTATAACTTATAACTTTTTGCAATCAATTCGATAGGGTGTAGTGCCTCATCATTAGATATATTTGTATCAACTTCTAACTGTTTTAGATGTTTGCCAGCTAAAGGACAATCCGAAGCCATATACTTATTATTTTTAGTTTTAATTTGTCTAACTGTAGGTCTTCCAACTTTATTTGCTAAATCATGAGTTTCTTTCATTACTCCAAAAGTTCCTCCATGACCTGCACATCTTTCAACAACATCAATTTTAACGTTTGGTATTAATTTTAACATATCTCTTGCTTTGATACCCATGTTCTGTGCTCTAGCATGACAAGCGTGATGAACGGTTACTCCTCCATCAATCTCATTTAATCCCTCTACCAATCCCTCGTTATTTGAAATATCAACTACATACTCGTCAATATCCATAACGTTTGCAGATAATTTTTTAATTTTTTCATCATTCGGTAATAATAAAGGCCACTCAAATTTTAGCATCAATCCACAACTTGCTGTTAAGGTTACTATTTTGTATCCTTTATCAATCCATTCAACTAAATCTTTTGAGACTTTCTTTGCTTGTTCAACAACTTTTGGAAGATCTGCTTGCTCTAAAAATGGCATACCACAACAACCAGGATAAGCTTCCTGAACCTCTACACCATTTTTTTTCAAAACTTTTAAAGTAGCAACACCAGTGTTTTTTTTATTAAAATTTACAAAACAAGTAGAATAGATAACAACTTTTCTATCTTTAGAAGGTGTTTGATAATTTATTTTATCTTTATTTTTCTTGAAAAAATTTGAAAAAGTCTCTGAGTTATATTTTGGCAACTGAACTCTTTTATCTATTCCAGCAATAAATTCTAAAATTTTTCTAATTAATTTATTTTTAATATTTGATGCCCAGTTGATTATTTTAGAGAACATAACGCCAATTTTAGCATTTCGGTCTATTTGAGCTAATTGTGTTGGTACTCTTGGTAATTTACCTAATTTTTTTTGAGCTGTTCTATATCGCAGCATTAAATGTGGAAAATCCAGATCAAAATCATGAGGTGGAACATATGGGCATTTGGTCATAAAACACATATCACACAAAGTGCATGCATCAACAACAGGAGCAAATTGATTGCTAGATAAGCTTTCAACATCCTCATTTTTAGACTCATCAATCATATCAAATAGCTTCGGAAATGAATCACAGAGATTAAAACATCTTCGACATCCATGACAAATATCAAACACTCTTCTCATTTCAGCGTCTAACTTTTCGGGATTTAAAAAATCAGGATGCTCAAAATCTATAGGATGTCTGATAGGTGCACCTAAACTTCCTTCTTTGCTCATATAATTATGTTATTTGAAATTCGAATTGTTTTTAGTGGGCGACTAACGCCCACTAAGAAATTTGATTAGCTTATAGATTCTAAAGTTTTTTGGAATTTACCAGCGTGTGATTTTTCAGCTTTTGCTAAAGTTTCAAACCAGTCAGCAATTTCTTCAAAACCTTCTTCTCTTGCCGTTTTAGCCATACCTGGGTACATATCAGTGTATTCATGTGTTTCACCTTGTACAGCGGAAGCGAGGTTAGCTTTTGTTTCGCCAATTGGCATACCAGTTCCCGGATCACCAACTTCTTCTAGATATTCCAAATGACCGTGTGCGTGACCAGTCTCACCTTCAGCTGTTGATCTAAAAACTGCAGCTACATCGTTGTAACCTTCTATGTCAGCTTTTTGTGCAAAATAAAGATATCTTCTGTTTGCTTGACTTTCACCAGCAAACGCTTCTTTTAAATTTTCCTCTGTTTTACTTCCTTTTAAAGACATTTTTTCTCCTTTTTAATGATTGATAAATCATATAATGCATCTTGACAGTATGTCAATAGTTTAGAATTATTATAATGTAGTTTTTAAGTATTTGATTTAATTAAATTATTTCTGATTTTGATTATCACTCGCAATTCTAACCAAAACTTCAACTGAATTTATTTTTTTTCCGGTTATATTTTTTCTAATATTTATTTTGTCTATATCGCTCTCCTCACAATCGATTAGCTCATGCGTGTCTTCATCAAAAAAGTGATGATGTGCTGATGTATTTGTATCAAAATAACTTTTATGACTATCGATTGAAATTTCTTTTAAATATCCTTTTTTTTCAAAAGCATGAACTGTATTATAAACTGTAGCTAGAGATATCTTTTCATTCATTTGCTCAGATATCATTTTAACCAAATCGTTAATTGTGAAATGGAAAGTTTTTTCTCTACTATATAGAAGTTCACACATTTTTATTCTTTGCTTAGTAGGTCTAAGCCCAACTTCTCTTAATTTTTCAATAAAATTGCAGTTTTTTGGCATTGTTTTTTATAATTATTCTAAAGTATGAATAAAAATATACTGTTTTATTATATTATATTAGGATTAAATCAAGTATTAAGGGAGCTCAAATTATGAAAAAAAACGCATACTCCTATGATGACCTTATAACTTGTGGAAATGGTGAACTTTTTGGTCCTGGTAATGCTAAATTACCTCTTCCACCAATGCTAATGTTTGACAGAATAACAGAAATAAATGAAAATAATGGTGCGTTTAATAAAGGCTCATTAAAAGCTGAATTAGATATTAAAGATGATCTTTGGTTTTTTGATTGTCATTTTAGAAAAGATCCAGTTATGCCAGGATGTTTAGGTTTAGATGCTATGTGGCAACTGGTAGGTTTTTTTCTAGGTTGGCTAGGTAATCCTGGAAAAGGAAGAGCTTTAGGAGTGGGTACTGTGAAATTTACAGGCGAAGTTTTACAGAGTGTAAAAAATGTAAGATATGAAATAGATATGAAAAAAATTATGTCTCCAGGGGGAACAACCGTTGGACTTGCAAATGGAATTGTTCTTGCAGATAATAAAAAAATATATTCAGCTGAAAGTTTAAAAGTGGGGTTGTTTAAATAATGAGAAGAGTGGTTATTACAGGTTTAGGGGTTGTCTCTTGCTTGGGAAACAATCAAGAGGAAGTTCATCAGTCTTTATTAAATTCAAAATCAGGAATCTCATATGCAGAAGAATACAAAGAGCACAATTTAAAAAGCCATGTTCACGGTAAACCGAATATTAAACTTGAAGATCACATCGATAGAAAAACTATAAGATTTATGGGTTCAGGCTCTGCTTACAATTATATTGCAATGAAAGAAGCAATTAAAGATTCTGGATTGGAAGAAAGTGAAGTGAGTAATTTTAAAACAGGAATTGTAATGGGCTCTGGTGGCCCATCAATTGAAAACGTAATTCTAGCAGCAGATAAAACTAGGGCGAAGACACCAAAACTGATGGGACCTTTTATTGTTCCAAGAACAATGGCGAGTACTGCCTCAGCAACGCTTGCCGTACCATTTAAAATTAAAGGAACTAATTACACAATGAGTTCTGCATGTGCAACAAGTGGTCACTGTATTGGAAATTCAATGGAGTTAATCCAAATGGGTAAACAGGATGTTGTTTTTGCAGGTGGAAGTGAAGAGATTCATTGGGCGATGACAGCAATGTTTGATGCTATGACAGCTTTATCATCAAAATATAATGACACTCCACAATCTGCGTCTAGAGCTTATGATAAAACTAGAGATGGGTTTGTAATTGCAGGTGGAGCTGGAGTATTAGTGCTTGAAGAATACGAACATGCTAAAGCAAGAGGGGCTAAAATATACGCAGAATTAACTGGTTATGGAGCAACCTCAGATGGATACGATATGGTAGCACCATCAGGTGAAGGTGCTGTTAGATGTATGAAAATGGCAATGGCAACTGCTAAAAATAAAGTTGATTACATTAATACTCACGGAACATCTACTCCTGTTGGAGATATAACTGAACTTAATGCTATCAAAGAAACTTTTGGAGAGGACATTCCAAAAATAAGTTCAACAAAATCTTTATCAGGTCATCCTTTAGGGGCAGCTTCAGTGCATGAAGCAATCTATTGCTTGATAATGATGAAAAATAATTTCATAACAGGGTCAGCAAATATTACAGATATGGATGATGATGCTAAGAAATTTCCAATCGTTGCAAAAACCGAAACAGGTGCAACTTTAAATACAGTAATGTCAAATAGTTTTGGCTTTGGTGGAACTAACGCAGCTTTAATTTTTGAAAAGGTTTAGTTAATGAGTTTGATGAAAGGTAAAAAAGGCTTAATCATGGGCGTTGCCAATGAAAGATCTATTGCTTGGGGAATTTCTCAAAAACTTTCAGAAGCTGGAGCGGAACTAGCATTTACTTATTTAGGTGATGCTCTTAAAAAAAGAGTAGTTCCTTTAGCAGAAAAATTAAATTCAAACGTTACATTTAGTTGTGATGTTGAAAAAAAAGAAGAAGTTGTAAAATTATTTGAAGATATCAAATCCCAATGGGGTGAAATTGATTTTGTAGTTCATGCAGTTGCTTTCTCTGATAAATCAGAGTTATCAGGTGAATATTTAAATACAACTAGAGAAAACTTTTTAAGAAGTATGTTAATTTCATGCTTTTCATTTACTGAAGTAGCAAAAGAAGCTTCAAAGGTAATAAAACAAGGTGGAAGTTTATTAACTTTAACTTACGAGTCTACAAAAGCAATTCCAAATTATAACGTAATGGGCGTTTGTAAATCAGCTCTTGAGGCAAGTGTTAAGTATTTAGCAAGAGATTTAGGAGCTAAAGGTATGAGAGTAAATGCAATAAGTGCAGGACCTATTAAAACATTGGCAGCTTCTGCTATCGGGGATGCAAAATTCCTATATAAATGGAACGAAGATCATTCTTTTCTCAAAAGAAACGTAGATATCCATGATGTTGGAAATTCAGCATTATATCTATTAAGTGAGCTTGCAAACGGTGTTACAGGTGAAATTCACTACGTAGATGCCGGATATAACAAGGTTGGCATGCCAGATCCTAAAAATATTAGCTAAAAATAAATCAAATAGGAGTAGCAGGATTTGAACCTGCCACCCTTTAATTCTTTATTCGGCAGCTTGTTTCATAGAAAGTTTAACTTTACCTCTATCGAAACCAATTACTTTTACTTTAACTTCATCACCTTCTTTGACAACATCAGTGACTTTAGCTACTCTTTTATCCGCAAGTTCTGAAATATGAACAAGTCCATCTTGTTTTCCTAAGAAATTAACAAATGCACCAAACTCCATAATCTTCATTACTTTACCTGAATAAATTTTATTCAATTCAGCTTTTGCAGTGATGTCTTTAATCATTTGCATTGCAATGTTTCTAGACTCTTCATCTGGAGCAGCAACTGTTACCACACCTTCATCATTTACGTCCACTTTTGCACCTGATTTTTCAACAATTTCTCTGATTGTTGCACCACCTTTTCCAATGACAGCAGCAATTTCTTTTTTATCTACTTTAACTTGTTCCATTTTTGGAGTGTGCTTTCCAACATCAGATCTTGAAGCTGATAATGCTTTATTCATTTCTCCTAAGATATGAACTCTTCCATCTTTAGCTTGGCTTAATGCCTGCTCCATGATTTCAAATGTAATACCTGTAATCTTGATATCCATTTGAAGTGAAGTAATTCCATCTTTAGTTCCAGCAACTTTAAAGTCCATATCACCTAAATGATCTTCATCACCTAAAATATCTGATAGAACACTAAAATCATCGCCTTCTTTAATTAATCCCATTGCAATACCCGCAACTGGCTCTTTTATTGGCACTCCTGCATCCATTAATGCTAGTGATGTTCCACAAACAGTAGCCATTGAAGAAGAACCATTAGATTCCGTAATCTCCGAAACTACTCTGAAAGTATATGGAAATGCTTCTTTTGTTGGTAATGAGGAGTTAATAGCTCTCCATGCTAATTTACCATGACCAATTTCTCTTCTACCTGTTCCAATTCTTCCAGTTTCTCCAACTGAAAAAGGAGGAAAATTATAGTGAAGCATAAATCGCTCTCTTTGTAATCCATCTAAACTTTCAATTCTTTGCTCATCATCAGATGTTCCTAAAGTTGCTACAACAATTGCTTGGGTTTCTCCTCTAGTAAATAATGCAGAACCATGTGCTCTTGGTAAAACACCCACTTCACATTCGATAGGTCTTACATCTGATAAACCTCTACCATCAATTCTATTTTTATTTTTTAGAATGTCTGTTCTAACAATTGATTTTTCAAGATTTTTTAACTGACTGTTAACATCAAGATCTGTGTAGTTTTCATCTTCCTCATAAAGCTTTTTAGCTTTATCAGTAATCTCTGAAATCTGATTTGATCTATCTTGTTTATCTTTTGTTGCAAAAGCTTTCTTGAGATCTTCCGTAAAAGTTACCTCAAGTTTTTTCTTAACTTCGGATAAATCTTTTTTCTCAACTATCCACTCAGGTTTTCTACATTCCTTCGCAAGTTCCTCTATCATCTCAATTACTGGAACAAATCCTTCATGACCAAATTTTACTGCATTTAACATTTCTTCTTCTGTTAAACCACTTGCTTCAGACTCAACCATAAGTACAGCATCTTTTGTACCAGCTACGACTAAATCTAATTTTGATTTTTCTAAATCTGCTTTTGATGGATTTAGAACATATTTACCATCAATAAAACCAACTCTTGAAGCTCCTACAGGACCCATAAATGGCATTCCTGATATAGCTAACGCTGCTGAAGATGCAGTGATTGATAAAATATCTGGTTCATTATCTTTATCGTATGAAATTACTGTTGGTAGTAACTGTACTTCATTTTTAAATTCATCAGGAAATAAAGGTCTGATTGGTCTATCAATTAATCTAGAGATCAATGTTTCACTTTCAGTTGGTCTTGCTTCTCTTTTAAAATATCCACCTGGAATTTTTCCAGCCGCATAATATTTTTCTTGGTAATTTACAGATAATGGAAAGTAATCCATATCAGGATTTACATTTTTTGCTCCTACCACTGTTGCTAGTACGACTGTCTCTCCACATGTTGCAATTATTGCACCGTCTGCTTGTCTTGCCACTTTACCTGTTTCTAAACTTATCTTCTTTCCTGCTACTTCAATTTCCTTCTTGTATACTTTAAACATTTCATTTCCATTTCGTTTCGTTCGTTTCGTTCCATTCCGTTCTATCTATCTTGACTTCTATTTTCTTAAATTCAATTTCGACAGTACATTTTTGTAAGAATCCATTTTATTTTTCTTTAGGTATTCTAACAATTTCTTCCTTCTATTTACTGCTCTCAACAATCCAACAGATGAATGTTTATCTTTTTTGAATTGCTTTATATGCTTAGAGAGAGTTTCAATTTTCTCTGTTAGCAAAGCGATTTGTATTTCTGATGATCCAGTATCTTTATCATGCATTGCTAATTCTTGTGCCTTTTTGTTCATGCCTCTTTCTTCCTATTTATTTGTTTGTTTTATTAAGTTTTCTATTTTTTCCGCATACTCAAAAGATTCGTCTTTTCTAAAAAGTAATTTTGGTAAAAATTTCATAACCACTTTTTGTGATAAAATTTTTCTAATTAAAAATGAATATTCTTTTAAAATGTTTATTGCTTCCTCGGCATCTTTTCCTCCTAATGGGAGAACATATGCTTTGGCTATTTTTAAATCTGGGCTCATTCTAACCTCGGTAACTGTTATTGTGTTCGTTTCTAAATTTGGCACCTTAGCCTCATTCCTTATAAAAATCATACTTAAAGACTGCTTAATCATTTCCCCTACTCTAAGCTGTCTTTGAGATACTGATTTTCCTATTCTATCTGCCATTAAATTGACCTCTCTGTAGATGTAACACTAAAAGCCTCTATTGTATCATTTTTTTGGAAATCCATATAATCTTTTACTGTAATCCCACATTCTTGTCCCTCTCCTACCTGTTTTACTTGGTTTTTTTCTCTAAATATTGTTGAAACTTTTCCAGTATAAATAATTGCACCATCTCTGATAATTCTAATATCTGAAGTGCTATTAATTTCTCCTTCAGTTACTTTTGAGCCAGCAACTTTTCCAGCACCTGAAACTTTAAATATTTCCAAAATTTGTGCTGTACCAGTAATTTTTTCTTGAACATCGGGTGCTAACAATCCTGACATTCTTTGCTTAATGTAATCTAAAACTTCATAAATAATATTGTATGAAGATATTTTTATTTTCTCATTTTCAGAAAGTTTTTTTGCTTCTTTACTTGGTTTAACATTGAAAGCTATTAATACTGCATTTGAAGCTTTAGCTAATGTAACATCTGTCTCGGTTACCATTCCAATATCTGCTAAAATTATTTTAGGTTTAACTTCGTCGTGCTTAATTTGACTAATTGCATTTTTAATTGCTTCTGACGATCCATGGACATCAGATTTAATTATTAAGTTTAATTCTTCTATAGATTTATCTGAAAAAGCAGAATCTTGAGTTGCAAAAGTTAAAGGATTTTTTCCATCCTTGGTCTCTTGTGTTCTATTTTCACTTAGTGTTTTAGCCTCCTTTTCAGTATCAAGAACAATAAAATCATCTCCAGCTTTTGCAGCACCATTAATTCCTAAAATTTCTACTGGAGTAGATGGTAATGCTTCGTTGATATTTTGACCTTTATCATTAATTATTGCTCTAACTTTTCCCCATTTTAAACCACTTACAAAAAAATCACCTCTTTTGAGTGTTCCAGTAGTAACGATTATATTTGCAACTGGACCTCTACCTACATCAATTTTTGATTCCAAAACTATACCTGTAGCCTTAGATTCATAATCTGTTTTTAGATCTAAAATCTCTGCTTGAAGTATTATAGACTCTAATAATTTATCTAAGTTTTGTTTTGTTTTAGTTGAGATTTCAACCATTAAAGTATCACCAGATAAATCTTCAGCAATTAATTCATGCTCTAATAATTGATTTTTAATCTTCTGAGGATCTGCCTCTGGTAGATCACATTTATTTATAGCTACAACAATTGGAACATTTGCAGCTTTAGCATGTTTAATAGATTCAACGGTTTGAGGTTTAACCCCATCATCTGCAGCAACTACTAATACAACCACATCGGTTAATTTTGATCCTCTAGCTCTCATCTCTGTAAAAGCGGCATGGCCCGGAGTATCTATAAATGTTAATTTATTATCTTTGCTTTCAATTTGATAAGCTCCAATATGTTGAGTTATTCCTCCAAATTCTCCTGAAACTACGTTTGCACTTCTAAGCACGTCTAGTACTGAGGTCTTACCATGATCAACATGGCCCATGACAGTAACTATTGGTGGTCGATTTTTTAAATTTTCAGTTCTTGAAGCTTTTATTTTTTTAATTATTTCCTCTGCTTTTTCCTCTCTTATCGGATTGTGACCAAATTCTTTAACTAAATATTCTGCAGTATCTGCAGCTAAGGTTTGATTAATAGTCACAGTTACACCCATGCCAAATAAATGCTTAATTACATTGCTTGATTGTTCGGCCATTCTATTTGCAAGTTCTCTAACGGTAATTGCTTCTGGAATATTTATATCTCTTTTAATTGTTTTTAAATTTTCTTGAGAGTTATCTTTTGTAGCATTTTTAATCTCTTTTTGTCTTGCTCTCTTAACTGATGCTAAACTTCTTTGTTTTGCATCAATCTCATCACTTAACGCTCTTGAAACTGTTAATTTTAGTTCTCTTTTCTTCGTTCCTGCTTTTAAAGTTTTTTTATCTTTATTTTCGCTATCTCCTTTAAGTCTTTTGGTAGCTCTTTGCTCTGCAAGTTTTCTTCTCTCAAAATCATTTGTTATAGGTGGTGATTTTGTATTAAATGAAGGTTTTAAGTTTGTTCCTCTATTAAATGTTGGATTAGGCCTTGGTTTATTTGTTGAAGATCTAAATGAACTTCCTCTGCTTGGAAACTTTCCTGTTTGTTTTTCAATTACTACAGAGTTTTTTCCTTGAGTTTTAGCAATCTCAATATTTTTGATTGATTTTTTGGCTGAGCCTGAAATTGTTAATTTTGTTTTTTTTTCCATACCTCATCACTCAATCTTTGTAGACAATATTTCGAGCAGACATTATCAATTCATCTGCCTCCTCTTTAGATAAAGCAAAATCTTCAAGATAACCTTGAATTTTAACTCTCTCTCCTTTAACCACATCATAACCACCAGTTAATTCATCAGATGCTAAGTCTGCAAAATCTTCTAGAGTAAGAATTTTTTGTTCACCAAGTGTAACTAACATTCCAGGAGTTAATCCCTTTAAATTAATCAAAATATCTTCAAGACCCAATTCTTTAATTCTATTTGAAATATCCTCTTGATCTTTGTCATAAAATTCTTTTGCTCTTTCTATTAAAGCTTTTGCTGTATCTTCCTCTATACCTTCAATCTTCATCAAATTTTCAGCAGAACTATCTTTTATATCATCAATAGTTGAAAAACCTTCTGCAACAAGTAACTGACCCAATGTTTCATCTAGTTCTAAATTTTTTACAAAATTTTCTGTCTTTTCTTTAAATTCTAACTGCCTTCTCTCAGAGTCTTCTGCATCAGTCATAATATTAATTTCATAATTCAAAAGTTTAGTCGCTAGTCTAACATTTTGACCTCTTCTTCCTATTGCTTTACTTAAATTTTCCTCAGTTAGAATTACATCAAGTTTTTTTCTTTCAGCATCAACGTTTACTCTTTGAACCTCTGCAGGTGATAAAGCATTTGAAACTAGAATTGCTGGATCCTCTGACCAATTTACAATATCAATTTTCTCACCTTGAAGTTCGTTTACGACAGCTTGAACCCTTGAACCTCTCATGCCCACACAAGCACCAACTGGATCTAAGGATGTATCAACTGCTTTTACACATATTTTTGCCCTACTTCCAGGATCTCGCGATGAAGATTTAATTTCAATTAATCCATCATAAATTTCTGGGACTTCTTGAACAAACAGCTTTTCCATAAACTTAGGATGAGCTCTAGACAGAAATATTTGTTGTCCTCTAGGCTCTCTTCTTACATCATAGCAATAAGCCTTAATTCGATCACCAGCTTTGATATTTTCTCTGGGGATTAATTCATTTTTTTGTATTATTGCCTCAGTTCTTCCTAAGTCTACAATCACATTTCCAAATTCCAACCTCTTCACAATTCCACTTAAAATTGAATCTTTCTTATCAACAAAATCATTAAATTGTCTTTCTCTTTCTGCCTCTCTCACATTAAAACTTATTACTTGTTTTGCAGTCTGAGCAGCTATACGTCCAAAATCAAAAGAGGGAAGTGGTTGTAATACTTCATCACCAATAGACTTGTCTTTATTTAATTCATTTAAACTTATAGCGTCTTCTAATTTTATTTCTGTATTAGCATTTTCAGGGTTTTCAGTAATTGTTAATCTCCTAAAAAGCTCAATGTCACCATTGTCTCTGTTAATTAAAACTTTAATTTCATTCTCTTGTCCAAATTTTGATTTAGCAGCTTTAGCTATTCCAGTTTCCATTGAACTTATAATTAGTTCTTTATCAATTGATTTTTCTAAAGCTACTGCTTCTGCAATTCTTAATAATTCAAGTTTGTCTGCTCTTTTATTTAACATAATTTTGTTTGCTACAAAAAAAAATGGGCTAAAGCCCATTTTGTAAATTCAACAATGTAATGGCAATATAGTAAAATTTTTTTTTAATTCAACAGAAACTATTTAGAAAAAACGTTAGTTTTATCAGTTTTTTCCCATGAAAATGATCCATTTTCCTCAGGTGATCTACCAAAATGACCATAAGCAGCCGTTTTTTCATATACAGGTTTATTTAGATTTAACATTTCTCTAATGCCTCTAGGGCTTAAATCAAAATTTTCTTTAATCATTTCGATTACAAATTTATTTTTATCTGCATCATTATCAAATAAATCAACATATATAGATAAAGGTTTTGATACACCAATTGCATAAGCTAATTGAATTAAACACTTTTCAGCAATTTTTGAACTTACAACATTTTTAGCAATGTACCTTGCTGCGTAAGCTGCAGATCTGTCAACTTTAGTAGGATCTTTCCCAGAAAAAGCTCCACCTCCATGTGGTGCTGCTCCACCATACGTATCAACTATAATTTTTCTTCCTGTTAAACCACAATCGCCATCCGGACCACCAATTACGAAATTACCTGTTGGATTTACATAAAACTCATCTTCGTTAAAACCTTCAAGAAAATTCTCAGGAATAGATTTTAACATGTAAGGTCTCAACAAATCTCTAACTTGAGCTTGATTAACCTCAGCTGAATGTTGTGAAGATATAACTACTGATTTAACTTTTGAAGGTTTTCCATCAATATACTCAAAAGTTACTTGGCTTTTAGAATCTGGTTCAATATTTTTTAATTTTCCGGATTTTCTATCCTCAGCCATCAATCTTAAAATTTTATGAGAGTAATGAATTGGTGCTGGCATTAAAACTTCAGTTTCATTACACGCATAACCAAACATAATACCTTGATCTCCAGCTCCTTCGTCTTTGTTACCTGATGAGTCTACACCCATAGCAATATCAGCTGATTGAGAATGTAAATAACTTTCAATTTTTGTAGCTTCCTTCCAACTAAATCCCTCTTGGTCATAACCAATATCTTTTATACAATTTCTTACTTTTTCAATTAATTCATCTTTTTTAATTTCAGGTCCTCTTACTTCACCAGCTAAAACAACTTTATTTGTTGTAGTTAATGTTTCGCAAGCAACTCTAGAATATGGATCTCTAGAAATAAAACTGTCGACAACCATATCTGAAATTCTATCAGATACTTTATCTGGATGGCCTTCAGAGACAGATTCACTTGTGAAAAGATAATTTTTTAAATTACTCATTTCTAAGCTTCTTAAATGAAAATATTAAAAAAATATACAATAAAATTATTAATCCAAAAATTTTGTTTCCAAATTTTGCAAACAGAGTCGTCTCTATTTTTCTTGACTCACTTAAATCTATATAACCTGATTTATTTACATCAAGTTTTTGCTCAATAACTCCCATTGGATTAATAATTGCTGTTATCCCATTATTTGCAGACCTCAAAACATATTTCCCACTCTCTATCGCTCTAAAAATACTATGAGTAAAATGTTGCTCTGGACCAATTGATTTACCAAACCAACCATCTTCAGAAATATTTACAATATAATCAAAGTTAATGTTCGTGAAAATTTTACCTGAATAAATTATCTCATAACAAATAAGAGGCAATATTTTCAATGATAAATTATTATATTTTAGATCAATTATGTTTCTTTCTTCACCTTTTGAATATGATTGATAGTTATTAGTAATTGTTTTTAAGCCAGTGCTTTTTAATAATTTTTCAAAAGGTAAAAATTCACCGAAAGGAACAAGATTAATTTTTTTATATGAATTTATTATATTCAGATTGTGATCAAAAATAGATAATGAATTAAAATATTTAATATTCTTATTGTCATCTTCTTTGCTATTAATTCCAATTGCTAACAAATGATTTTCATTAAATTTATTTTCAAATAACCATTTGTATTCTTTTAGTTGATCTTGTGAAATACCTGGAATTATACCCTCTGGCCAAATAAAAATTAATTTTTCATTTTTTTTAGGTGAGCTGATTTCAATTAGCTCTTTTATTGCTGTTGTTGGATCAATATTATTGTAAAATCTGTCTATGTTTATATTTGAACTTAAAATTCTTATTTTATAATCAAGCTTTTTTATTTGTTTACTGTTAAATTTCTCTAAATTTTGAGAACCAAAAATATAAAAAGAAAGCGTTGTGATAAGAAATGCAACACAAATACTAATATCTTTTTTATTTTCTCTTAAAATAAATATTGATGGGCTTGTAAATAATGAAATACAGAAAAGATTAAAGCTGTAAGTACCTATGATTGATGTAATATTCAAAATTTCGAGTTGATTAGAGAAACTATAAGCAATTAAATTCCAAGGGAAACCAGTGAGTATTGATCCTCTTAGAAACTCTACTATTCCAAATATTACAGAAAAAAGAAAAAATGAGCTCAGATTTTTATTTGGTTTTAAAACCACAAATAAATAAGTTACTAAAGCGTAAAACAAAGCCAAAAAGCCAGGTATTAAAATTATTGTAAAAGGTATTAGAAACTCAAAATTTTGATCAAAGGTTAATGATATTGAAATCCAATATAAGTTACTTACAAAATAACCAAACCCAAATAACCAACCATAAAGAAAAAATAATTTTTTATTTTTATAAAAATTAATTTTTTTTATTAAAAATATATAAAATAAACTAAAAGTTAAAAAATTTATTACAACATAATTGAATGGAGGTAAACTTAAGGAAGTAAGCGCTCCTAATAAAACTAAATAAATTAATTCAATATAAAATTTATTTTTCAATTTAATTTATTTTTGATTGTACAGATTTAAATAATAAATTTTCTTCTTTTAACATTTTGGAATGATCTTTGTTTTTTTTATGATCAAAACCTAAAAGATGAAGAAAACCATGAATGAATATTTTAGTAACTTTTTCTTTAAAAGATTTTAAATCTTGTGATTTTGGTTTGTCTAGATAATTATAGCTGATAATAATGTCTCCAAGATAAGTATTTTTTGAAATTTTTATTTTTTTATCTAACGGAAAAGATAAAATATCGGTAGATTTATTTTTTTTTCTAAAAACTTTATTTAATTTTTTAATATTTTTATTATTGGAAAGTAATAGTGTAAAGGTTACCTTTTTATTAAAAAATTTATATTTTTTTGGAAAAGCTTTACATATTTTTTTAAAAAAAATATCTTTATTTTTAAGCCTTTTTGACCAAGCCTTCTCTTCAGAGAAGACATTAATACTAATCATTATTCGAATATGCTTTAACTATTTTAGAAACGAGTGGATGTCTAACTACATCTGAGTGATCAAAATCAACTATAGATATTTCCTTTAGATGTCCAAGCAACTCTTTTGATCGGACTAATCCTGACATACTTTTATTTGGTAAATCAATTTGAGAAGGATCTCCGTTAACTACTATTTTTGAATTTTCTCCAATACGTGTTAAAAACATTTTAATCTGGGTATCTGTAGCATTTTGGGCTTCGTCTAAAATCGCAAAGGAATTTTTAAGAGTTCTTCCTCTCATAAAAGCTAAAGGTGCAATCTCTATGTCTCCAATCTCAATCATTCTCTGTATTTTTTCAAAGTCGAATAGATCATATAAAGAGTCATATAAAGGTCTAAGATAAGGATCTACTTTTTCTTTCATATCACCAGGTAAAAATCCCAAACGCTCACCTGCTTCTACAGCTGGTCTTGAAAGTATAATTCTCTCAATCTTTTTTTCTAAAAGCATCGTTAGACCTACGGCTACTGCCAAAAAAGTTTTTCCTGTTCCCGCTGGTCCGGCTGAAATTATAATATCACTCTCCCTCAAAGCTCTAACATAGTTTTTTTGTTTTTCAGATCTAGGAATTATAGATTTTTTGGGAGTTTTGATGATATCTGTAACATTATTATTTTTTACTTTTTCATTAATCATAAAGTTATCAACCGATGAAAGTATATCTTTATTTTCTATACTTCCATTATTAATAAACTGATTAGCTAAAAAATGAATAGCATTTTTAATTTTTTCATTCTTTTCAGGTGTTGATTTAATTAAAATTGAATTTCCCCTTGAATACAAGCTACAATTTGTAATTTTTTCTAATTCTTGTAAATTTTTATTAAATTCCCCAACAACACCCATTAACAAATTATTATCATGAAATATAACACTTAGAGAATTGTTATCAGAATAAACAAATTTTAAACACTGTTCGATATTTTTTTTTTTTATCTCACTCAAATTTTACGCAACCTTCTGGTCTGAATTAGTTATCACCTCACCGAATAAAGTATTTCTATTACTATCTTTAATTCTTACTTGCACTATTTTTCCAATATCATTTTTTTTACCATCAAAGATTATAGATGTCATATACTCAGATCTGCCAAAAGCTTTACTTTTATCGTCGGTTAAATTTTCAACTAAAACATCAATAACCTTACCCTCCAATGATTTGTTCATTTGGATTTGATTTTCAAATAAAACAGTTTGGATTTTTTCTAATCTTTCAATAGAAATTTTTTTTTCAATTAAATCTAAATTTTCAGCTACTGTTCCGGGTCTTGGGCTAAAGATAAAAGAGTAAGAGTTAATAAATTTTACCCTTTCAATTAAATTAAAAGTATCTTTAAAATCCTGATCTTCTTCACCAGGGTAACCAATTATAAAATCACTTGAAAATTCTATCTTTGAATTAATTTCTTTTAATTTATCAAAAGTATTTAAATATTCCTCAATGGTATGTTTTCTATTCATTGATCTTAAAATTTTATTAGATCCACTTTGAACAGGTAAATGCACAAGTGGCATTAACTTTTTAGAGGTTTTATATACTTCAATCAAATCCTCTGTCATATCTTTTGGGTGAGATGTTGTATATCTAATTCTTTTTATTTCGGGTAATTTTTCAATATTTAAAATTAAATCTGATAACCTATATCCAACATTATCATAAGCATTTACATTTTGACCAAGTAAAATTATTTCTTTTGCACCACTATCAGCTAAATATTTTGCTTCATCTAAAATTTCATTAAATGGTCGAGAATATTCTGGTCCTCTTGTGTATGGGACTACACAAAAATGACAAAACTTATCACATCCCTCTTGAATGGTTAAAAAGGATGAAACTTTTCCAGCTTCATTTTTTATTTTGCTTAAATATTTAAATTTAGAAAATGCATCAAATTCTGTCTCTTCTATCTTTTTCTTTTTTTCAGTATAATTTAAAATTGTATCATTAATTTTATGATAAGCTTGAGGACCAATGACTAAATCTATATAAGGTTCTCTTTTAAGCATTTCCTGATTTTCTGCTTGAGCAACACAGCCTGCAATAATTACTAATGGTTTTTTTTTAGATCTAAAAATTTTCTTTACTCTACCTATTTCTGAGTAAACTTTTTCTTTTGCTTTATCTCTGATGTGACATGTATTTAAAAGATAACAATTTGCTTCTTCATATTTTTCTGTTTTTTCATAACCAATTTTTTTAACTGAATCATAAATTCTATTTGAATCATACTCATTCATCTGACATCCAAAAGTTTTAATTAATATTTTTTGATTCATAATTATTGGGATTTTTTCTTCACCCCATATAATTCTAATTTATGGTCCACTAATGTATATCCATATTTTTCTGCAACTTTTTTTTGAAGCTTTTCAATTTCTTCATCTACAAATTCAATAATTTCTCCAGTTTTCACATCAATTAAATGATCATGATGACCTTCATTTAACTCTTCATATCTAGCCTTTCCACCTTTAAACTCATGCTTTGTTAATATTCCTGTCTCTTCAAATAATTTTACTGTTCTGTAGACAGTTGCAATACTTATTTTTGGATCAATTTTAGATACTCTATTGTAAAGTTCATCTACATCCGGGTGGTCAGTAGACTCTGACATTACTTGAGCGATTATTCGTCTTTGATCGGTTAACTTAACCCCTTTTGCTAAACATTTTTGCTCTATTGTTTCTGACATAAAATAATTTTAACTTAAATAAATAGGGTTAATCAAATTTTTTTTAATATTAAATTTATCGCACAAATTAGGGATATTTTCATATTTTATATCTTTTTCACCTTTAAAATCTTGAATGCTATAACAATAGTAATCAATATTATTAGTTAAATTAAATGCTTTAACTATAGAAAGCAAATTTCTTATTCCTGCAAAGCTTCCTGGGCCTCTATTTAAATAAATTGTATTAATGTCTTTCAAGTTTAATTGATGAGAATTTAAAAAATCATTAATAATCAAAGTTAATTTTTCATAATTAATTTTAGTATTCTCTTTAGTAATATTATAAACATCATTATTAGTAATGATCATTAAAAAAAATTTTTCACCCGCTATATCAATTATCAGTTTATTCATAATTATTTTCTTTTCTAATATCAGTTCTAAATCAGATGAAAATAATATCAAATATTATTCCAATGATGAAGGAATTCTATCAATAATGTATCATCGTTTTAATGAAAACAAGTACCCTTCAACCAATATCAAAATGGATATATTCAAAGAACATATAAATGTAATAAAAAAATCAAATTTTAATTTTCTCAATCCAAATAATTTTGCAGAAAAATTTAACACTCCAAAATCAGAAAAAGAAATTCTTATAACTATCGATGATGCTTTTGAATCTTTTTATACTGAAGCATGGCCTTATCTAAAAGAAAATAAAATCCCATTTATTTTATTTGTTTCAACTGAACCAGTGGGAAAAAAAGGTTATATGACTTGGGAACAAATTAAAGAGGTTGAAAGTAATAATTTTGCAAACATAGGACACCATTCACATACTCATGAATATCTGATAGATGTAAGCAATGAAGAATTTATTTTAGATATTGAAACAGCTAATAAAATTTTCCTAAGAGAACTAGGTTACGTACCTAGTCTATTTTCATATCCATTTGGTGAATACTCTAAGTTTATGAAAGATTATATATCTAAAAATTTTAAATATGCTTTTGGTCAGCATTCTGGTGTAATTGATTTAAATAAAGATAAATTTGAATTACCTAGATTTCCAATTAATGAAAAGTATGGAGAATTAAAAAGATTTAGATCAATAATAAATTATTTTCCATTAGAATATAAAAAAATTCTTCCTGAAGAAAAAAAACTGTATAAAAATACAAATCCACCTGAGTTTAAAGTAGAATTTTTCAAAGAGCAGAAAAATTTGAGTCATATTAATTGTTATTCTAATGAAGGAAATATTTGGAAAAAATCTAAAACAAAAATTTCAAATTATATTTTATCTATAGAATTCAGAGAACCGTTTAAACCGAGAAGAGGAAGAATAAACTGCTCGCTAAATGACAATGGAAAGTGGAGATGGTTTGGAATTCAATTTCCTATAAAAGAAAATTAAATTAGATTTTCAAGATCTTTGCTTGAAGGCAACAATCTTGCTTCATCAAAATCTTTTAAATTATTTTGTTCAATAATCTTTTGTAAAACTTCAATATACTGATTACCAGTTTCTGCATATTTATCTAAATATTTAGATAAAATTATACTATCGAGAGGTTTATCTTGATTTCTTAGTTCTGTTCTTGCTTTTCTTAAATTTTTGTATGTTGAATGAGTGTTTAAATTTCTTAAGTAGGCCCTTACTGATAACTGTAAGCTGTGAAATTTCATAACTTTATGATCTTTGCCTTCCTCAGCATTTTTTGGTTTTAAACCTTCGCCAGACCAAGTCCATTG
>CACDLV010000009.1 GCA_902553675.1 uncultured Pelagibacteraceae bacterium | reverse complement strand
TTTTGATATACTATCAACAAATCCATAAGCTAAACCCAAAACTCGCCCAACGTCTCTAATTACCATTCGGGCTTTTAATTTACCAAATGTTATAATGTGAGCTACGCTATCTTTGTATTTTTTTGTCAAATATTCAAAAACTTGATCTCTTTTATCCTCACAAAAATCTATATCAAAATCTGGCATTGAAATTCTATCTGGATTTAAAAATCTTTCAAAAATAAGATTAAATTTAATTGGATCAACATCTGTAATAGATAAACACCAAGCTACTAATGAACCAGCGCCTGAACCTCTTCCAGGACCTACAGGAATATCATTATTTTTAGCCCATTTTATGTAGTCAGCAACTATGAGAAAATAACTAGAATATTTCATTTCTATAATAATAGAAAGTTCATGATTCAGCCTGTTCTTATATTCTTTATAAGAGTTGTTATTTTCTAAATCATCATCGCTTAAATTAAAAATTTTATTGAATTTATCTTTTAATCCTTCTATTGAATCTTTTTTTAAAATTTCATCTGCGCTTCCATCTTTAACACTACTAATATTAGGTAAAATAGGGTTAGAAAATAATGGCCTATAACTGCATCTTAATGGAAAATTATAATTGTTTTCTAAAGCTTCAGGTAAGTCAGCAAATAATTCGGACATCTCTGTATTAGTTTTTAAATAATGTTGGTCGGTTAATTTTAACCTGTTTTTTTCATTTACATACGTTTTGTTACCTATACAAATTAAGGCATCATGGGCTTCATGCATTTCTTTATCTAAATAAAAAACTTCATTAGTTGCAATAATAGGTATTTCCAAATCTAAAGATTTTTTTAAATTAAATTTTTCAAATCCAATTTCATTTTGATCATTATGTCTTTGAATCTCTAAGTAAAATCTGTCATTAAAGGTTTTTTTAATTTTATTATAAAGCTCATCAATTTCACTAAACTTTCCTTTGTCAAATAATTTACCAAATAAACCAAAAACAGTTCCTGAAAATACAGAAACACCTTTGGAATTGCTTAATAATAATTCAAAATCTACATGTGGATCTGATAATTCATCATTTTCCAAATACGATAAAGATGAAAGTTCTATTATATTTTTATACCCAACTTCATTCAAAGCAAACAAAGGGATTAAACCTGTTGTTTCTCCAATTTTAAAATTAATTTGCGTTCCGATTATTGGTTGAGTTCCACTCTTTGAGATCTTTTCAGCAAATTCAAGTGCACCACATAAATTTGAAGTGTCACATAAACCAAGCGATTTTATTTTATTTTTCTTAGAATATTCTTGTAAATCATCAATTCTAACTGCTCCTTCGCAAATAGAATATTGAGTATGAATTTTAAGATGATTGAAATTTTGAAAATGAGACTCAGACATTAGATGGTATTATACTACCATCTATCATCTCCAAAAGGCAATCTGCCTTATTGGCAAAGAATCTATTATGAGTTGCAAATATAATAAGTCTATCCGACCTTTTTTGTTTGTATAAAAGTTCAAAAATATCTTTTGCAGTTTCCATATCCAAACTTCCAGTTGGCTCATCTGCTAAAATAATTTCAGGATCATTTACAATTGCTCTTGCTATAGCAACTCTTTGAGCTTCACCACCTGATAATTGAGATGGAAAGTGATCTGCTCTCTTAGAAAGACCAATTTTTTTGAGTAATTTTTCTGCATTAGATTTTGCTAATTCTTTATTGTCGGTAATTGCAAGTGAGGCCAAATATATATTTTCTAAAGCAGTAAAATCTGGGAGAAGATTATTTTGTTGATAAACAATTCCTATTTTTTTGGATCTATAAACATCATTTTTCTCAGATTCATTGAAATTTACAGGAATTTTATCAAAATGGATTGACCCAGATGATGGTCTATCGATCAATGAAATTAAATTTAATAGAGTTGATTTACCTGAACCAGATGGCCCCATAATAGAATAGCTTTTACCTTTATCAAATTTTTGAGAAAGATTTTTTAATACTTTAACTGTTTTTTCAGTTTCAAAAGTTTTAAATATTTTTTTTAATTCAAGAAAATTATTCATATTTTAAAGATTTAATTGGGTCCAGTTTGGCTGCTTTAAAGGCAGGAAAAATTGAAACTATTATTGTTATTATTATTGAACAAATTGATATCAAAAAAATTGATGTTGGATCTATTTCTGAAGGCATCTTGCTTAAAAAATAAATCTCCTCTGGAAATAAACTTATATCAAATGTAGAGCTAAGAAATTGTCTAAAATTCTCTATGTAAAGAGAAAACGTTACACCTAAAAAAATTCCGAAAATAGTAGCTGATGTTCCTATTATTACACCTACTAAAAAAAATATTTTTACAATTGATTTATTTAACACACCAATTGACTTTAAAATTGCGATATCTCTTGTTTTGTTTTTAACTAAAATTGTTAGCCCAGAAATTATATTAAAGGCTGCAACAATAATTATTAAAGATAGGATAATAAACATCACATTTCTTTCTACTTTTAAAGCAGAAAATAATGAACTATTCATATCAGCCCAACTAACAACAAATTCTTCATCAAAAATTTCTTGGACAATAAATTTTTGCTGCTCAATTTTATTTGGGTTTTTTAAATAAATTTCTAAATTTCTATCCTCCGACTTGTAGTCAAAAAAATCTTCAAGAGTACTTAAGTTAATAAATGCGATATTATTATCAAACTCAGCCAAACCACTATTGTAAATTGATGCTACCAAAAAAGTTTTTTGTTTTGGCATACTACCAATAATTGTTTCCACCCCTGATGGTGAAAGTAAAGTTAATTCATCACCTATTTTTAGATCTAAAGAAAAACTTAATTCATTGCCTATAGAAATATAGTTTCTATTTAATTGACCTTTGTTCCCTTTAAATTTTTCATTTTTGACAATTTCTAGACTTGGAAAGTCATTTGTTTTATATCCACGTAATATTATACCTTTTGATGTATCGTTTTTGAGAATAATAGCTTCACCAGAGTTGCTTAAAATAATATTTTCTGAAATTAATTTTAAATTTTTTTTATTTATTTTGTTTTCATCAATTGGATTTCCATAAGTTTTTACAGTTATATGTGAGTTAAAGCCTACTATTTTATTAATTAGCTCAGTCCTAAATCCGTTCATAACTGACATCACAATAATAAGAACTGCAACTCCAAGACTTATTCCTATAAAAGAAAAAATAGATATAACATTCAAAAAGCCATCTTTTTTTCTGGCTTTTAAAAATCTAAAAGTAATTTCTTTTTCTAAAGTAGAAATCAAATTGAATTTTTTTGTTTAGTTATAATTTCTATAATTTTGCTTAATGGTAAATTTTGAGTTTCACCACCGGTTTCCTTGAACTCTAATAAATCACCGTCACTTTTCTTACCAATAATAATTTGATATGGGGCACCAATTAAATTCATTTTTTTAATTTTTGATGAGAAATTCTCATCTGTATCATCAATGATTGCATCAATATTATTTTTGATTAATTCTATATTGATATTATTTGCTTTATCTAAAGCTGAGGTGTCATTTTTATTTATCATAGGTATTAAAGCAATATCATAAGGAGCAACAGACAATGGCCATTTCATGATTTCATTTTTGTCGTCATATTTTGCCTCAATTATAGCCCCTACTAACCTTGATACACCAATTCCATAAGAACCCATTTTAACAAAATCTTTTTTTCCTCCTGGTAAATCAACAGATGCTCCCATTGGTTTTGAATACTTGTCACCAAAATAAAATATATGACCTACTTCGATACCTTTTGTAATCAATTGATTTTCCTTAGAAACAATTTTTTCAAACTCTTCTTTATTAAATTTTTCATCAGTTACAGCATAAAACTGCTCATATTTTTTTCTCATGCTTTCTAATGATACTTTTTCTATTTCAGTATCATCACTATCAAGATCAAATATTCTTTTATCCGTGAAAATTTTACTTTCTCCAGTATCAGCAAGTATAATAAATTCATGAGATAAGTTTCCACCTATAGGCCCTGTATCAGCAGCCATGGGTATTGCTGTCAAAGATAATCTTTTAAATGTTCTTAAATAAGAAAGAAAGAATTTATTATAAGAATAAAAAGCTTCTTCATCTGATACATCAAATGAATAGGCATCTTTCATATAAAACTCTCTACCACGCATAATTCCAAATCTAGGTCTAATTTCATCTCTGAACTTCCATTGAATATGATACATAAGTTGTGGGAGTGATTTATAAGATTTTATTGAAGATCTAAAAATTTCAGTAACCTGTTCTTCATTGGTTGGTCCATATAACATTTCTCTATTTTGACGGTCAGTTATTCTTAACATCTCTTCACCATAATCGTCATAACGACCACTTTCTTTCCAAATTTCGCTGGATTGAATTGTTGGCATTAATATTTCTTGAGCTCCAATTTTGTTTTGTTCTTGTCTGACAATGTCTTCTATTTTTTTCATTACCTTAAATCCTAAAGGTAACCATGAATAAATTCCTGCAGAGGCTTGCTTAATCATGCCTACTCTCAACATCAATTGATGAGATTTAATTTTTGCTTCTGAAGGATTATTTTTTAATATTGGTATAAATGAATTTGATAAAAGCATCTTAATTAATCATATTTCTTAAATTTAAATATTCAAATTTAATTAATAAGTAAATTATGATGAAAATGACAGTAGTAATTCCTGTACAATAAAGGAATTTTTTCAACATTTTTGGATTTTCAGGAGAGCCAGGATCCTCACCGTCAATTTTTACAGTCTTTGTTCGATTCACATCAATAGGTAAAATTGCAAAAAAAACTATCCACCATATGATTATATAGATAATAGCTAAGCCTGTTGCACTCATTAAATTCTTACTAAATTGATATTGGTAAAAGGTTTTTTTCCTGTTCTCTCTTTAGAAAATTTTCTACAGGCTATTTTTAATGCATCAATAAGATTGTGTTCTTGTTGTTTGTTTCCAATTTTAAAAGTTCTAGAGGTTTTCTCTATTTCCTCTTCTAATCCATAAACAAAATCATCTCGGTCATCTACAGGTAAACCACGAAATGAAAGTATAGGGTTGTTATGTATATTCCCTTTAGGTGTAATCATAATTGTTACCTCAAGATATCCATTTGCACTTAAATTTTTCCTATCTTTTATCGATTGTGAATCCGGATCAACACTTACACTACCATCTAAATAAAGTCTGCCACTTGGAGCCTTGTCATATACTTCAGGTTTTTCACCTGGATATAACTTAACGATATCACCATTTTCTACTTGAACTGGATGTGGTACTTGCATTTCTTTTGCAAAATTAATGTGCTCTATCATATGTCTATGTTCACCGTGCACAGGTATTACGCACCTAGGTTTTACCCATTGATACATCTCTTTAAGGTCTTCTCTATTTGGATGTCCAGAAACATGTACAAATTCAGTTTCCTCAGATATTACTTCAATTCCATCTTTCACAAGTTGATTGTGAAGTTTGTAAAGTTTTTTTTCATTACCAGGTATAATTTTTGAAGAAAAAATAACAGCATCGCCTTTTTCAATATAAACATCTGGATGGACATAACTAGAAATTCTCATCATTGCGCCCATCGGTTCGCCTTGGCTTCCAGTACATAAATATACAATTTTTTCTCTTGAGAAATTTTTAGCTTCTCTTGGATCAATTGGTTCAATTGTGTTTTTCAAGTATCCACATTGACGTGCAGCTTTATAAATACGGTGCATTGATCTTCCAACTAATGATATTTGTCTTCCTGTTTGTTCTGCGCAATAAAAAGCTGTCTCCATTCTAGCTACGTTTGAAGCAAATGATGTTATGATAATTCTTTTTTTTAATCGAGACATAACGTTTAACATATTTTTTCTTACATCTAATTCTGAACCTGATCTACCGACGCTAAAAACATTTGTTGAATCACAAATCATTGCTAGCACGCCTTCTTCACCAATTTCCTTTAATCTTTTTTCGTTTATATTGTCTCCAATCAAAGGATTTGGATCTACCTTCCAATCTCCAGTATGCAAAATAACTCCTGCAGGAGTTTTTATTCTAAGTCCGTTTGGTTCTAATATAGAATGCGTTAAAGTAATGTACTCAATTTCAAATGGATCTAAAGAAACCTTTCCATTTAACTCAACAATCTGTAAATCATTAGTTATATCGATTTGTTTTTCTCTAAATTTTTCTCGAATTAATACAGCTGTAAAAGGAGTTGCAAAAATTTTACATTGTAATTTTGGCCATAAATGAGCAATTGCACCGATGTGATCCTCGTGTGCGTGTGTTAAAAATATTCCTAATAAATTATCTTTTCTTTCTACTATAAATCCAGGGTCTGGATAAATTAAATCAACACCTGGAATAGTATCATCTGCAAATGTTACCCCTATGTCGACCATAATCCATTTATGATCACTAGGTTGTCCATAGCCGAACAAATTCATGTTCATGCCTATTTCACCTGATCCACCTAAGGGACAAAATAATAGCTCATCTTTCATATTATTTAATTAATTTTGAAATCTTTATTAAACCTTTAATTGTAATATCTTGGTTGTGACTTGCTTTCGTTTTTATTGAGTTTTGAAATAAATTTGAAAATCCACCAGTAATAATTACTTTAAAAGATTTTCTAGTCTCTTTCTTAATTAAATAAATAATATTGTCAATTAAACCCGCATAACCCCAAAAAAAGCCAGATCTAACAGCAGAGATTGTATTTTTGCCAATGACTTTATTAATCTTTTTTAAATCTATTTTTGGAATCAAAGTTGCTTTGTCAAACAAGGTATTAAGAGATAATCTCACACCTGGGGCAATAATTCCTCCGTAATAAGTATTTTTAATTAGCACATCAAAAGTTGTTGCTGTACCAAAATCTAAAATTATAAAATTATTTTTATTATTCATTAAACTTATAGCATTAGTAATTCTATCTGAGCCTACTTGTTTATAATCTACTTTAATTTTTATAAGAGATTTTAAGTTTAATTTTTTAACCTCAAAGCATTTTGATGTAACTTTTTTTGATAAAAAATTTTTAATTATAGCAAATGTTTTGGGCACAACACTGCAAAATAATATTTTTTCAATTTTATTTAATTGAATATTATTTTTTTTAAATAAATTATTTAGCTGATTGTTGCTTACAGATTTTGATAAAAATGTAATTTTTTTTAAAATTTTATTATTTTTAGAAACAATACATAATTTTGTTTCTGTATTACCAATATCACCTAGAATATACATTATTTAATTTTATACAGTTTAGATAAATTTTTTTCAAAAAGTTGTTTTAGTTTATTTTCTACACTTAATTTACTAATACTTTTTTTAGTTACCTCTTGCAAGTTTGTAGCTGGATAATTCCTTATTATTGGATTTTTTTTAATATTTATACCTATACCAGTAATTAAAAATTTTTTATCCCTTACAAATATGACTTCTTGTAAAATCCCACTAATTTTTTTTTTATCTATTAGTAAGTCGTTTGGTTTTTTAAATAAAATTTTTTTACTGGTAAATGACGAGAGTAATTTTTTAACTAAAAGACAATTGATTTTTGTTACAGCTTTAATCGATAGGTTCTTTTTATTTAGTTCATTGAAAAAAGAAATAAATAAATTTCCTTTTAATGATATCCATTTTCTTCCATACTGTCCTCTACCATTAATTTGTGTTTCAGCAACAACAATACCTAAATTATATTTAGTTTCCTTAATAATTCTTATTGCAGTATTGTTTGTGCTGTTAACTTTTTTAAATTTAAATTTTTTAAATTTCATTAAATAATATTAATTCTTGAAACAACTTCTATTAACTGACTTGGAAATATGAAGTATAAAAGAATTAATATCGTTGAAACTGTAAGTGAAAATTTTAGCCATAAACTATGGTCAGTATCGTATTTATCTTTTTCTTTATCAAAATAAATTATTTTTATAATTCTTAAATAATAAAAAGCAGCAACAACAGTAGATAACAATCCTACTATAGCTAAGAAATACATTGATTGTTCTAACACTGCTTTAAAAACATAAAATTTCGCAAAGAAACCAGCTAGAGGTGGTATGCCTGCCAAAGAAAATAGTATTAACAACAAACATAAAGACAACAATGGATGATTTTTTGATAATCCTGAGAGATCATCAATGTCTTCATAATATTGATTTTTTCTTCTTAACATTAATAGACATGAAAAAAGAGCTAAATTCATAACAACATAAATAGAAATATAAATTATTGAACTTTGAATTCCCTCGTTTGATACAGTAGCTAAACCAGCTAATGTATAACCAATGTGTCCTATAGAGCTGTAAGCAATTAGTCTTTTAATATTAGTTTGCCCTATAGCAGCAACTGCTCCAAAAACCATAGAAGCTATAGATAAGAAAACTATTATCATTTGCCATTGATCAATCAAATTTAAAAAAGGAACATATAAAAATCTAATAAATACAGTCAAAGCAGCTACCTTTGGTACTATTGTAAAAAACAAAGTTACTGTTGTAGGAGATCCTTCGTAAACATCGGGTGCCCACATATGAAATGGAACTGCAGAAATTTTAAATGCTAAACCAACTAATATAAACACAATCCCAAAAGTTAAAACATATTCCTCAGAATTTAGTTGATTAGATATTATGTCAAAATTGGTAGAACCTGAAAAACCATAAACTAAAGAACATCCATATAATAAGAGTCCTGATGATAATGCACTTAAAACAAAATATTTTAAACCAGCTTCTGATGATTTTAATTGATCCCTGTTATATGTAGCTAAAACATAAAGAGCTAATGATTGTAATTCTAAACCCATATAAAAAACAATTAAATCATTTGAGCTAATCATCACCATCATACCTAGAATAGAACTCAAAATAAGAACCGGGTATTCTATATTATATATTTTAAATGTTTTTAAATAGCTTGATGAAATAACTAAAACTAAAAAACCTCCAACTAAAGTTATAATTTTCATTAATGAGGACATACTGTCAATCACAACACTTTGATTAAATAAAGTTTCCCTGCTGACAGAGAAAGTTTCATTTATTGTTATTATCGCTGTAATTAAAATTGCAAACAAAGATAAATTGAAAGTAATTTTTGAACTATCATTTTTAAACACTCCCAAAACAAGTAGAAACATTATTGATAGAGAGATAAAAATTTCAGGCAATATTAAATTTATATTTTCCATATTAATTGCTAGCTATATTTGTGTTATGCATATTTATTAAATCAGTAACAGAAACTTCAATAGTGTTTATTAATGGATCGGGATAAAAACCAAAAAATAAGATTGGTGCAGCTAAACAAGATAAAATAAAATATTCAGATCTATTTAAATCTAAAATTTTTTTAAGATCTTCATTAAGTAATTTTCCAAATACTACTCTTTTATAGAGCCACAACATGTATGCAGCTCCTAAAATCACACCAATACTTGCTATAACAGCTACTAAAAAATTATCCTTGAATGCTCCCATTAATATTAAAAACTCACCAATAAAACCACTTGTTCCAGGTAAACCAAGAGATGCTAAAGCAAATAACATGAACAATATTGAATATTTTGGAATTACAGAAACAAGACCACCATATGTACTTATCAATCTAGAATGCATTCTGTCATAAACTACACCGACAGTTAAAAATAATGCTGCTGAAACTAAGCCATGGCTTATCATTTGAATTATACTTCCTTCAATTCCTTGTTGTTGCAAAGTGAATATACCCAAAGTTACAAAGCCCATATGTGCAACTGATGAATAAGCAATTAACTTTTTCATATCTTCCTGCATTAAAGCTATCAGTGAAGTAAATATGATTGCTATAATACTTAAGGTGTAAATTAATGGTGTAAATACTTCTGATGCAACAGGGAAAAGACCTAAAGAAAATCTTATAAAACCATATCCAGCCATCTTTAACAAAATTGCGGCGAGTAATACTGATCCTGCTGTAGGCGCCTCAACGTGAGCATCTGGTAACCATGTATGAACCGGCCACATAGGTGTTTTAACAGCAAATGAACTAAAAAATGCTAACCATAATAGATTTTGATATTTAACATCAATACCAATTTCATATAGTTGAACCACGTCAGTTGTTCCTGCAATCCAATAAATTGAAATTATTGCAACTAACATCAAAACAGATCCTAACAATGTATATAAAAAAAATTTAAATGCTGAATATACTCTTCTTGTTCCTCCCCAAATACCAATAATTAAAAACATTGGAATTAATCCAGCTTCAAAAAATAAATAAAATACAACTAAATCAAGCGCAGAGAAAACACCAATCATAAAACTTTCCATAACAAGTATTGCAATTAAAAAGTCTCTTAATCTATTTTTAATAGAGTTATTTACAGATATAATGCATAATGGTGTGATAAATGTTGTCAGTATAATAAACAAAATTGAAATGCCATCTACTCCGACTTTATAATTAATAAATCCTTTAATCCATGTTCTATCTTCTATGAATTGAAAACTAGAAGTAGATTGATCAAAAGCTAACCATAAATAAATGGAAATAAAAAAATTTACTACTGTAGTGAATAAGGCTACATGCTTAATTGTATTATTATTTCCTTCTTTTTCTTTTGTAAAAAATAAAAATAAAGCTCCTATTATTGGTAATAATATTAGAGATGAGAGGATAGGAAAATTCATTATTTAATTATTAAAAAAGTTAGTAAAGCAGAGAAACCTAACAACATTACAAATGCATATTGGTAAATAAAACCACTTTGAAATTTATTTGCTTTAAGAGAACATTTTTTTATAAAAGCAGAAATTCCATCAGGACCAAAACCATCTATTATAGTTCCATCACAAAATTTCCATAAAAATAGACCTAGTTTTTTTGAAGATTTAATAAATAAGACATCGTACAACTCATCAAAATACCATTTGTTGACTAAAAAATTATACAAAGGTTTGTTCATAGAAACGATTGAATTTGGTAATTCTTTGTTCTTAACAAATAAGTAATAAGCAATTGGAATAGATAATAAAACCAAACAAGGTGTTAAAAGCAAAAACCATAAAGGCGGGTGCTCAGTACTTAAAGGCTCTAAAAACTTAATGGACTCTGCCCAGAATAAATTCTCTCCATGACCAATAAATAGTCCTTTAAATATAAAGCCAGCAAACACAGCTCCTATTGAAAGAATAAATAATGGAACAAGCATTACTAAAGGAGACTCGTGTGTTTCTTCAATCTTAATCTCTTTATTATTGTACTCTCCATGGAAGGTTTTAAATATCAATCTCCATGAATAAATAGATGTTAAAAATGCTGTAATTATTCCAATTCCAGCTGCATAATAACCAGTGGTATTACCTTTTAAATATGCAAATTCTATAATTGCATCTTTAGAATAAAATCCTGATAAAAAAGGAAAACCTGTCAAAGCAAGTGTTCCAATTATCATTAAAGCATAGGTATATGGTAACTTTTTCCATACACCTCCCATGTTATTTATATTTTGCTCATCTTTGAATGCATGGATTACTGAACCCGATCCTAAAAATAATAATGCTTTGAAAAATGCGTGAGTAAATAAATGAAACATAGCGACATTATATGCACCTACTCCGGCTGCAAAAAACATATAACCAAGTTGGCTACATGTAGAATAAGCAATAATTTTTTTTATATCTGTTTGAACTAGAGCAATGGTTGCTGCAAAGAACGCAGTAGTCATTCCAACTATAGTTATAAAATTTAATATTAATGGTGAATATTCATAAATTGGAGAACATCTTACTACCAAGAAAACTCCAGCTGTTACCATGGTTGCTGCATGAATTAATGCAGAAACTGGTGTTGGGCCTTCCATAGCATCAGGTAACCAAGTATGTAGCAATATCTGTGCAGATTTACCCATTGCTCCAATAAATAAAAGTAAACAAACTAAATCTATTGCTTTAACTTCAAAACCTAAAAATGATAAATTTTTATCTACAACTGTTGGAATTTGTTGAAAAACTTCAGAATAATTAACTGTTCCAAATAAATAAAATATTAAGAAAATTCCTAAAGCAAAACCAAAGTCACCTACTCTATTAACAACAAATGCTTTGATAGCTGCAGCATTTGCACTTTCTTTTTTAAACCAAAAACCAATTAAGAAATATGAACAAAGACCAACACCTTCCCAACCAAAAAATAGTTGAATAAAATTATCCGAAGTTACAAGCATCAACATTGCAAAAGTGAATAATGACAAATAAGCCATAAATCTTGGCTTATGAGGATCATGCGACATGTAACCAATTGAGTAGACATGCACAAGAGCAGATACAGAAGTTACAACAACTAACATAACTGCTGATAATGGATCAATTAACATCGACCAATTTACATCAAGTGACCCCGAACTTATCCAGGTAGCTATAATAATATTTTCTTCGTATTGATTAACAATTACTTGATAAAGAACATGTATTGATAAGATTGCAGAAATTGAAACAAGAGCACTTGTTGCTATTTCGGAGTTTCTATCACCGATATATCTTCCAAAAAAACCCGAAATAATTGAAGCAATAAGTGGAAGAAATATAATTGAAAGTTCCATAATTAACCTTTTAACTTATCTATTTCTTCAACCCTGATAGTTCCAGAATTTCTAAAATATACTACTATAATGGCTAATCCTATTGCCGCTTCTGCAGCAGCAACGGTAAGGATAAATAATGTAAAAACCTGACCAGCTAAATCACCTAGAAATATTGAAAATGAAACTAAATTTATATTTACGGCAAGTAATATTAATTCAATACTCATTAGTATTACGATAATATTTTTTCTATTTAGAAAGATACCAATAACACCAATTGAAAAAATTACAGCACCAAGAGTTAGATAGTGTCCTAGGCCAATCTCAGTCATCTATTCTAACTCCTTTGTTAGTCTGAACTTCTAATACCTCTACACCATCTGATCTTTCACGTGATATTTGCTTGATATAGCTTTGTCTTTTAACACCAGCTCTTTGTCTAAAAGTTAATACAATTGCCCCTATCATAGCAACTAAAAGTATCATACCGCTTATTTGAAACACGTGAATATAATCAGTGTACAAAATCTGACCTAAAGAATGAGTATTGCTTACACTCGGTTGAGTAAGTGAATTGTTTATATCGAAAATTTCTGGTTTGTATTTCCATCCACTAATTACAATTATTATTTCAACAAAAATAAGAGTACTTATAATTAAACCAACAGGGATATGTTTAGAGCTATCTTTAGCAGCAAACCATTGATTTTTTTGTTGAGCAACATTTAACATCATTACTACAAATAAAAACAAAACTGCAACAGCTCCAACATAAACTATTAACATAATCATTCCTAAAAATTCTGCTCCAATCATTATGAACAAACAAGAAATACTTATGAAATCTAAAATTAAAAAGAATACGGAGTGAACTGTATTTTTTGATGCTGTAACCATTATTGCCGAAACAATTGCAATTAATGAAAATGTATAAAAAAAAATTGAATGTGCAATCATTTACTATCTGTGAATATTATCTGCTTTAATATTTGCGTCTAAAATATTCTCCCATCTGTCTCCATTGTCTAACAACTTATCTTTTGTGTAATAAAGTTCTTCCCTTGTCTCTGTCGAAAACTCAAAATTAGGACCTTGAACTATTGCATCAACTGGACAAGATTCTTCACATAAACCACAATAAATACATTTCATCATGTCTATGTCATAACGAGTTGTTTTTCTGCTACCGTCCGCTCTCTGAGCTGACTCAATTGTTATAGCTTGTGCAGGACAAACAGCTTCACATAATTTACATGCTATACATCTTTCTTCACCATTAGGATATCTTCTCAAAGCATGTTCTCCTCTAAATCTTGGGCTAATTTTACCTTTTTCAAATGGGTAATTTATTGTTTTTTTTGGTTTAAAAAATTCTTTTAAAGCCACATATAGGCCTCCAATAAAATCTGTCATTAATATTGTCTTAAATAATCTTGAAATATTCATATTTAATTAACCGGTAAAAGATTAAAATAAAATAGATAGCTTGCTGTAAGTACCACCCATATTAATGAAAAAGGAAGGAATACTTTCCAACCTAATCTCATAAGCTGATCATATCTATATCTAGGTACAATGGCTTTAACTAAAGCAAATAAAAAAAATAAAAGTAGTATTTTAAAAATTAACCATATTGCTCCTGGAATTAATGTAAACGGATAAAATGCTAAAGGTGATAACCATCCACCTAAAAATAAAATTGCACCCATCGCACACATCAATAAAATATTTGCATATTCACCTAACCAAAACATTGCATACATCATGCCAGAGTATTCAGTTTGATATCCTGCAACTAATTCTGCTTCAGCTTCAGGTAAATCAAAAGGAGGTCTATTAGTTTCAGCTAAAGCTGAAATAAAAAATATTACAAACATTGGAAATAAAGGAATTACGAACCACATGCTTTGTTGGGCTAGGACAATGTCATTTAAGTTGAGTGACCCAACGCACAGTAATACGTTAATTATTATTACCCCTATGGATACCTCGTAAGATACCATTTGAGCCGCCGATCTAATTGCTCCTAAAAATGGATATTTTGAATTTGAAGCCCAACCACCCATTATTATTCCATATACACCTAAAGATGAAACTGCAAATAAGTAAAGAATTCCAACATTAATATCAGCTAAAACCTGGGTAGCACTAAAAGGAATAACTGCCCATGCAATTAAGGCTAATGTCATCGTCACAATAGGAGCTAATATAAATATAACTTTGTTTGAACTTGAAGGAATGATCATTTCTTTGAAGATATATTTTAGAGCGTCCGCTAACGATTGTAGTAAGCCAAAAGGCCCAACAACATTTGGTCCTTGTCGTTTTTGAACAAATGCCCAAACTCTTCTATCAAGCCATACAATCATAGCAACGGAAACTAAAACAGGGACTAACAAAAATAATATCTTATATACTTCTTCAAAAACTATACTTAAGTATTCCATTTTAACCTTCTGTACCTGTAGATTTTAAATTTAATTTTGAATTGTTGCACTCAATCATGGTCTTTGAACATCTAGCTATGATATTTGAAAAATAATATGGTTTAATATCTATTGTTAATTTTTCATCTTTAAATTCTTCACTAAATTCACTTTTATGATCTTTATTTTGCTTCTCTTTTTGTAAATTTAAATAATTAAACATGCTACTTTCTAATTCTTCTTTATCGTTAAATAACTTTCTATTATTCATAAATTCAGCTATCTCATTTATTATTTGCCAATCTTCCTTGGCTTCCCCTGGTGGATATGAAGCTTTATATGCTTTTTGAATTTTTCCTTCTAAATTTGTATAATAACCGTCTTGCTCTGTATAAGCTGCTCCAGGTAATATAATATCAGCCATTTCCGCACCTTTGTCACCGTGACTACCTTGATAAATTACAAACTCATCTGTTTTATTAAAATCGATATTGTCTTGACCCACTAAATAAACAATATCGAATTTATTAGATTTTAAATCGTTTAATATATCTGTTTCTTTATTTATTAAACCAATATCAAAATTTCCTACTGATGATGCGTCACAAGATAAAATATTTAAAGGATTCCAGTCTTTTGAAAATTTATTATTATGAACTAAAAAATCTTTAATTTTAGAATACAAGAATTGAGCGTTATTTAATCTTAAAAAGGACTCACCCAGTATGATTATTGGTTTTTTAGAATTTAAAATACTTTTCGATAAGTCATGCACTCCATCAAAAATATTTTTTAATGTTTGAGTTTGTCCGTCAAAACTTTCGTAAGGATAGGTTAAATCACCACTTTCATTTAAAGAGTAAATTTTAGTTTTATTATTTAAATAAGATTTTCTTATTCTTGCATTTAATATAGTTGCCTCATACCTTGGATTTGAGCCTACTAAAAAAATTAAATCAGATTCTTCAATTCCATTTAAAGATGAATTAAATATATAATCTTCTCTTTTTGAAATATTTATAAATCTATTGTCTGATCTTGACTCGTAATTTTTTATATCAAGAGTTCTATCGAAAAACTCTTTAAATATATAGCTAGTCTCCATATTGGTTAAGTCTCCAACAAAACCACAGATTTTTTCTTTTGTCGTATTTTCAATTTTAGACTTAATAATTTTATACACCTCTGCCCATGATGCTTTTTCAAATTTTTTATTATATTTAATAAAAGGTGTATCTAATCTTTGGTGAAGCAAACCATCACAAGCATATCTTGTTTTATCCGAAATCCACTCCTCATTGATATCCTCATTTATAATTGGCAAAATTCTTTTTACTTCCCAATCATATGTATCTACCCTTATGTTTGATCCAACTGCATCCATCACATCAATGGTTTCTGTTTTCTTTAATTCCCAAGGTCTAGCTTCAAATACATAAGGTTTTGAAGTTAAGGCTCCTACTGGACATAGATCTACTACGTTTGCTGATAACTCTGATTGCATAGACTGTTCTAGGTATGTTGTAATTTGCATATCTTCTCCTCTACCGATAGCTCCAAGCTCTGGCACACCTGCTACTTCAGTAGCAAATCTTACGCATCTTGTGCAATGAATGCATCTGGTCATCTGTGTTTTAATTAACGGTCCCATATTTTTTTCTGGAACCAATCTTTTGTTTTCTTTAAATCTTGATTTATCTACACCATAATACATGGATTGATCTTGCAAATCACATTCACCACCTTGATCGCATACAGGGCAGTCTAAAGGATGATTAGCTAAAAGAAATTCCATCACACCTTTTCGGGCCTTTTCAACAAATTCTGTATTTGTTTTTATATTCATTCCTTCAGCAGCAGGCATAGCACATGATGCAATGGGTTTAGGAGATTTTTCCATCTCAACTAAACACATTCTACAATTCCCAGCTATTGATAATTTTTCATGATAACAAAATCTTGGTATTTCTACCCCAGCTTTTTCACATGCTTGAAGTACAGTCAAACCCTCTTCAACTTCAACATCGATATCATTTACTTTTAGTTTAAGCATTTTTTTTATCCAGTAAGTGTTGATCAACCAAGTAAGGAATATTATTTTTTTTCTGAACAATAGGATCTAAATTATTTCTTTTCTCAATTTCTTTTTTAAAATGTCTTAAAAGTCCTTGAACTGGCCATGAAGATCCTTCTCCAAAAGCACAAATTGTATGTCCTGCTATTTGATTTGTAACATCACCTAACATATCAACTTCGTCTTTCGTTGCATCACCTTTTGCCATTCTCTCAAGCATTCTCCACATCCAACCTGATCCTTCTCTACAAGGAGTGCATTGACCACAACTTTCGTGTTTATAAAATCTAGCAATTCTTGCCATGCACTTAATAATATCTTGGTCTTTATTGATTACAACAACACCTGCAGTTCCTAAGCCACTTTTCTCGGCTATTAGTGAGTCAAAATCCATTGTTAATGTTTCACATTTCTCTTTTGGGATCAATGGCATTGACGAACCGCCTGGAATAACTGCTTGAAGATTATCCCAACCTCCAATAACTCCCCCAGCATGAACTTCGATTAATTCTTTTAATGGAATATTCATTTCTTCTTCAACATTGCAAGGGGTATTTACATTTCCAGATATACAAAAAATTTTTGTGCCTGTGTTCTTTTCTCTCCCAAGAGAAGCAAACCATTTTCCACCTCTTCTAAGAATTGTTGGTACTACAGCTATAGTTTCCACATTATTTATTATTGTTGGACATCCGTATAGACCAATTAAGGCTGGAAAAGGAGGTTTCAATCTAGGTTGCCCTTTTTTACCTTCTATACTTTCTAATAAGGCAGTTTCCTCTCCACAAATATAAGCTCCAGCACCATAATGAATATAAATATCTAAATCCCAACCAGTATCCGCTGCATTTTTACCTAATAATTTTTTTTCATAAGCTTCATCAATAGCTGCTTGAAGTTTCTGACCATCCACAAAGTATTCACCTCTAATATAAATATAACAAACGTGTGCTTGAACTGCGTATGATGCAATTAGACAACCCTCTATTAATTTATGTGGCTCAAACCTTAAAATATCTCTATCTTTGCACGTTCCTGGTTCTGACTCATCGCCATTTATAACTAAATAATGTGGTCTAGAACCTACTTCTTTAGGAGCAAAAGACCATTTTAAACCAGTTGGAAATCCAGCACCACCCCTACCTCTAAGTTGAGAATTTTTAATTTCATTTATAATCCAATCTCTACCTTTGTCTGTAATTTCTTTAGTATTGACCCAATCACCTCTACTTTGAGCAGAAACAACGTCGGAACCCATATCGTTATATAAATTTTTAAATATTCTATCGTGATCTCTAAGCATTTTTATGATCCATTAATGTCTTTCTATTATTTTCAGGTTCGTTATTCATCCTTCCTCTATAAGAACCTGGTTCTGGTACTTCTCCTTTTAAAATTTTGTCTAAAATTTTCAATGTTTTTTCTTTATCTAAATCTTCATAATATTCATCATTAATTTGCATCATAGGTGCATTAACACATGCTCCTAAGCACTCCACTTCCATCCATGAACAACTTTTGTCACTTGATAATTCACATTCATTTTCAGATATTTTTTCTTTACACGCTTCGACTAATTTACTAGCTCCTCTTATCATGCAAGGAGTTGTTGTACAAACTTGTATAAAATGTTTTCCAACGGGAGATAGATTATACATAGTATAAAATGTTGCTACTTCATAAACTTTTATGTAAGGCATGTCTAAAAATTTTGCTATATATTTCATTGCAGCTAAGGGTATCCAATTATCGTTCTGTCTTTGAGCGATATAAAGTAATGCCATTACAGCACTTTGCTGTTTACCTTCTGGATATTTCAATAGAATTTTATTAGCAGCTACTAAAGACGAACTATTAAATTCAAAATTTTCTGGTTGATTTTTTGCAGGTCTCCTTAAACTCATCTATCAACCTCTCCAAAAACAATATCGAGTGAACCTAGTACTGCAGGAACATCGGCTAGCATGTGGCCTTTTATTAAATAATCCATTGATTGTAAGTGTGAAAAACCTGGTGCTCTTATTTTGCATTTATAAGGTTTACTTGATCCATCAGAAATTAGGTAAACTCCAAATTCCCCTTTTGGAGCTTCAACAGCAGTATATATTTCATCTTTTGGAACTCTGTAACCTTCAGTAAAAAGTTTAAAATGATGAATAAGCGCTTCCATCGATTGTTTAATATCTTTTTTAGGTGGCGGGCTAATTTTTCCGTCTAAAGATTTAATCGGTCCTTTTTCCATTTTTAATAAACATTGTTTTATTATAGATACACTCTCTTTCATTTCTTCAATTCGACATAAATATCTATCATAACAATCTCCATTTTTTCCTACTGGCACTTTGAAATCTAAATTTTCATAACAATCATAGGGTTGGGATTTTCTTAAATCCCATGGAACTCCTGATCCTCTAATCATTACTCCAGAAAATGAATAATCAAGAGCGTCTTGCTTAGTAACTACACCAATATCAACGTTACGTTGTTTAAAAATTCTGTTATCGGTTAGTAAGCTTTCTAAATCATTTATTATTTTTGGAAAACTCTCACAAAAGTCAGCAATATCCTCCTCAAGTCCTTGAGGTAAATCTTGATGAACTCCACCAGCTCTAAAATAGTTCGCATGAAGTCTAGAACCAGACACTCTCTCATAAAAACCCATTAATTTTTCTCTTTCTTCAAATCCCCATAAAGTTGGTGTTAAAGCCCCTACATCCATTGCTTGTGTAGTAACATTTAATATGTGACTTAAAATTCTTCCAATCTCACAAAATATAACTCTTATGAATTGAGCTCTAATAGGAACATCTATTTTTAGAATTTTCTCAACTGCTAATGCAAACGCATGTTCTTGATTCATTGGAGCTACATAATCTAATCGATCAAAGTAAGGTACTGCTTGCATATAAGTCTTATTTTCAATTAATTTTTCCGTACCCCTATGCAATAAACCAATATGTGGATCGGCTTTTTCAACAACCTCACCATCCAATTCTAAAATTAACCTTAAAACTCCATGTGCAGCAGGATGTTGTGGTCCAAAGTTTAAATTTAAATTTTTAATTTTTTTTGTCATTACTTTCTATTTCATCTTTGATGTATTTTGTTCCCTCCCAAGGACTTTCGTAATCAAAATTTCTAAAGTTTTGTTCTAATTTTACTGGCTCGCTAATTACTTTCTTTTCATCTTCACTATATCTAACCTCAGTATGACCTGTGAGCGGAAAATCTTTTCTTAGTGGATGGCCTTCAAAACCATAATCAGTTAATATTCTTCTTAGATCTGGATGATCTTTGAATGAAACACCATACATATCAAAAACTTCTCTTTCCATCCAGTTTGCTGCAGGGAAAATGCTTGTTAAAGATGGTATAACTTCATTCTCTGAAATTGAGTATTTTAAAACTATTCTTTGATTAAATTCATGACTTAAAAATAAGTAAACTATTTCAAATCTTTGACTCCTCTCAGGATAATCAACAACAGTAATATCTATTAGTTGCCTAAATTTAGTATCATTATTAGTTTTTAAAAACAAGCATATATCTATTAAATCATCTTTATCAGTCTCAAGATAGATCTGGTTATGTTTAATCTCAGTTTTATTAATTTTAGTAGTTAATTCTGAATTAATTTTTTTTTCTAAATCTTCTAAATTTTTCATTACTATCTAAGAAAAGATCCTTTAACTCTTATTTTTTTTTGTAATTGTAGTATTCCATACAGTAAAGCTTCTGCTGATGGAGGGCACCCTGGTACATAAACATCAACTGGTACAATTCGATCACAACCCCTAACAACTGAATAAGAATAATGATAATATCCACCACCATTTGCACAACTTCCCATCGAAATTACATATCTAGGTTCTGGCATCTGATCATAAACTTTTCTAAGTGCCGGTGCCATTTTATTGGTTAAAGTACCAGCTACAATCATTACATCAGATTGTCTAGGCGAAGCTCTTGGTGCAGCACCAAATCTTTCAAGATCATATCTTGGCATTGATGTTTGCATCATCTCAACAGCGCAACATGCTAGACCAAATGTCATCCAATGAAGTGATCCTGTTCTTGACCAATTTATTAAATTGTCAAGTGATGTAGTTATAAATCCGTTCTTGCTAAAATCATCTGCAAGTTGTTTAAATTCCTCTGGAACTTGATCTATTTTATTTTTCATTAAATTTATAATTTTATTCCCAGTCTAAAGCGCCTTTTTTCCATTCATAAATAAAACCAATTGTTAGTATGAATAAAAAAATCATCATTGATGAAAAACCAAGTAATCCGATTTTCCCTAGAGAAATTGCCCATGGAAATAAAAATGCTATTTCCAAATCAAAAATAATAAACAAGATTGCAACTAAATAAAATCTTACATCAAACTCAAGCCTTGAATCCTCAAAGGGTTCAAATCCACATTCATAAGCTGATAGTTTTTCTGGATCAGGTTTTTTTGGCGATAGAATAAAATTAATTACCACAAACGCACAACTTAGACCTAAAGCTATTATTAGAAAAATTATAATTGGTAAGTAATCTTTAAGAAAATCAGATAACATGCGTGTCTATATATCACTTTTTATTTGTTGTTGAAGGGTAGATACGTCACATTTTCAATAAAAAAAAAGTCAATAAATTCAATTATTTACAAGTACTAAGCTAAAAAACATAACAATTTCAATAGTTTAGTTCTTTAGAAAAAAAATTATGGAAAGTGGCGGGAGTGAAGGGACTCGAACCCTCGACCTATCGCGTGACAGGCGATCGCTCTAACCAACTGAGCTACACCCCCACTTGTTAATTTTGGTGGGCAGTAAAGGACTCGAACCTTTGACCCCCTCGGTGTAAACGAGATGCTCTACCAACTGAGCTAACCGCCCATTACCAAAATAATGTGATTTATATCCTTTAGTTTACTTACGTCAAGTTCTATTAATGTTGAAAAATAGCCAAATACTTAATATTTTTAAAAATTCCAGTTCTTAAGAAAGACGATTTAACTCAGAAAATTTAAAAACCTCCACGCCAATTATTCTTATTCTTGAAATTTTTCTCTTCTGACTTTGTAATCGGCTTAAAAATATAGAATAAAACAAAAATTAAAAATATTAAAAATATCCCAAAATCCATAGTAAATATAAATTATTGAATACTAGCCTGAGATTTGTCGTCTTTTTTTGAGATTTCAACCTCAACCCACTCAGTTGGTTTGAGTTCCTTTGTAAGAGCTATTTTTATTACTTGATCAGCATATTCAACAGGAGTGATCTTAATATCATCAACAATTTTTTTAGGCATATCTACAAGATCTTTCTCATTCTCTTTCGGTATCAATACCTCTTTAATTCCAGCTCTATGAGCAGCTAATAATTTTTCTTTTAAACCACCAATTGGTAAAACTTGACCTGTTAAAGTTACCTCTCCTGTCATAGCCACATCTCTTCTAACCGGAATATTAGTAATTGAGGAAACAATTGAGGTTACCATACCAATACCAGCGGATGGACCATCTTTTGGTGTTGCACCTTCAGGAACATGGATGTGAAAATCTTTCTTTTCAAAGATTGGTGGTATTATTCCATATTCTAAACATTTTGATCTTACAAAGGATTTTGCAGCTTTAACTGATTCTTGCATAACATCACCTAACTTACCAGTAATCTGCATTCTGCCTTTTCCAGGCATTGTAACTGTCTCGATCTTTAAAATCTCACCACCATACTCAGTCCAAGCAAGACCGGTAACTATACCTACCCTGTTTTCAGCCTCCAATTCTCCGAATTTAAATTTGGGAACACCTAGAAAATCTGATAAATTTTTATTATTAATTCCAACCTCTTTTTCTTCACCAGCTACAATTTTTTTTACGACTTTTCTAGCAAGTTTAGAAATTTCTCTTTCAAGATTTCTTACACCTGATTCTTTTGTGTATCCTCTAATGACTTCTTTTATAATATCGTCATCTAGCTTCATTTCTTTTTCTTTAACACCATTATCTTTTATTTGCTTAGGTAATAGATATTTATTTGCAATACTTATTTTTTCATCTTCAGTATAACCAGCCAATCGAATTACTTCCATTCTATCCAATAAAGGTGGTAAAATATTCAAAGTATTAGCTGTTGTTACAAACATCACGTCAGAAAGGTCATAATCAACTTCTAAATAATGATCATTGAAAGTTGTATTTTGTTCAGGATCTAAAGCTTCTAATAATGCTGAGGATGGGTCACCTCTATAATCATTACCAATTTTATCAATTTCATCTAATAAAATTAATGGATTTTTTGTACCAGCTTTTTTCATCATCTGAATAATTTTTCCTGGTAATGATCCAATGTATGTTCTTCTGTGACCTCTTATTTCTGCCTCATCTCTCATTCCACCAACAGACATTCTAACAAATTCTCTATTTGTTGCTTTTGCTATCGATTTACCTAATGAAGTTTTTCCAACACCTGGTGGTCCTACTAAACATAAAATTGGACCCTTAATCTTTTCCATTCTTTTTTGAACTGCTAAAAATTCAATTATTCTCTCTTTAACTTTTTCTAATCCAAAATGGTCTTTATCAAGAATATTTAGGGCTTTGGTTAAATCGATATCCACTTCACTTTTCTTGTGCCAAGGAAGTTCAGTCATCCAATCTAAATAGTTTCTTACTACAGTTGCTTCAGCAGACATTGGACTCATATTTTTTAATTTCTTTAGTTCTTGCAAACATTTCTTTTCAACTTCTTTTGGCATCTTTGCTCTTGTAATAGCTTTGTTTAAACTAGTAGTTTCATCCTTACCATCTTCAATTTCCCCAAGTTCTTTCTGGATGGCTTTTAACTGTTCATTTAAATAATATTCTCTTTGCGTTTTTTCCATTTGAGTTTTAACTCTTCCTCTAATTCTTTTTTCAACACCAATGATACTTGTCTCGTTTTCCATTATTTTAATGATCGCGTTTAACCTTTTCTTAACATCTACTGTTTCAAAAATTTGTTGTTTTTCTGAAATAGTAGCAGTTATATGAGATGCAATATTGTCAGCAATCTGAGAAGGATCTTTTAATTGCTTAATTGTATTAATTGTTTCACTAGAAATTTTTTTATTTATAGACGTTAATTTTTCTAATCTTCTTAAAGCTGTAGCTGCTAAAGGAAACAAATCTTCATCCTTAGATAAAACATCGTTATAGTGTGTATAATCACATGTTATAAATTTTTCATTATCCTTAAAATCTAAAATCTTTACTCTTTTAATACCCTCAACCAAAACTTTTACTGTACCATCTGGTAATTTTAATAATTGTAAAATACTTCCTTCACAACCATACATAAAAACATCTGTTTTCTTTGGATCATCAATTTCAGAATTTTTTTGAGTAACAAGAATAATCTTTTTATCTTTTTTCATCACTTCGTTTAAAGCTGAGATAGATTTATCTCTTCCTACAAACAAAGGAATAACCATACTAGGAAAAACCACGATATCTCTTAGTGGTAATAGTGGTAGTGATATTTTGACGTCCATAAGAATAATATGGATATTATATTTTATAATGCAATAGGTTTTTGCTATTTATTAAGGATATTAAGCCGCTGTGGTCTTATTTGGCTTAGATTTGTTGTCACCACCCTTAGCATGAACTAAGATTGGTTGTGACTGTCCCTTTGCTGCACCAGCATCAACAATTACCTCTTCAATATTATCTTGACTCGGAAGATCGTACATTGTTTTCAATAAAATATTTTCTAGAATTGATCTCAAGCCTCTTGCTCCAGTTTTTTTGCTAATTGCTTTTTGAGCTATTTCTTTCAGAGCATTTTCTTTAAATGTTAGTTTAGAACCATCTAATTTAAACAGCTCTTGGTATTGTTTAATTAAAGAGTTTTTTGGTTCTTGTAATATTTTAATTAATGATTTCTCATCTAAATCCTCAAGTGTTGCTATCATAGGAAGTCTTCCAATAAATTCTGGAATCAATCCAAATTTTAACAAGTCTTCAGGTTCTAACCCTTTCATCCATTCACCAGTTTTCTTATCTTTTGTATTTTTTACATCTGCACCAAATCCGATTGAGGTTCCTTTATCTCTTTGAGAAATTATTTTATCAAGTCCTGCAAAAGCGCCGCCACAAATAAACAAAATATTTGTAGTATCTACTTGTAAGAATTCTTGTTGAGGATGTTTTCTGCCCCCCTGCGGTGGAACACTAGCAACTGTTCCTTCCATAATTTTTAAAAGTGCTTGCTGAACACCTTCACCAGATACGTCTCTTGTAATTGATGGATTTTCTGATTTTCTACTTATTTTATCAACTTCATCAATGTAAACTATTCCTCTTTGAGCTTTTTCAACATTGTAATCTGAAGCTTGTAATAATTTTAAAATAATATTTTCAACATCTTCTCCAACATAACCTGCTTCGGTTAGAGTGGTCGCATCAGCCATTGTAAATGGAACATCTAAAATTCTAGCAAGGGTTTGTGCAAGCAATGTTTTTCCACAACCTGTGGGGCCTACTAAAAGTATATTAGATTTTGATAGCTCAACATTTTTGCTTGTTTTGCTTTCATAATTTAATCTTTTGTAATGATTGTGTACTGCAACAGATAATACTTTTTTAGCATGAGCTTGACCAATTACATAATCATCCAATACTGAACAAATTTCTTTTGGAGATGGAAGACCATCTTGATGTTTTACAAAAGTATCTTTGCTCTCCTCTTTTATTATGTCCATACATAACTCAACACATTCATCACATATAAATACGGTTGGACCGGCAATCAACTTTCTTACTTCATGTTGGCTCTTGCCACAGAAAGAACAGTAAAGAATATTTTTATTATTTGTTGTCATTTTAATTTTTATAACGAATCAATTTAATTACCATATTATAGAAGACTCATACTAATCAAGTTTCGATTAACAATGACTCAATATGTTGTGTATCACGATCTTTTTTCTACTACTTCGTCAATTAGACCAAAAGATTGTGCGACATCTGCTGTCATAAAATTATCTCTTTCAAGAGCAGATTTTATTTCTTCAATACTTTTTCCAGTGTGCTTTGAATAAATTTCATTAAGTCTTTTCTTTAAAGATAACACCTCGTTTGCGTGAATCTCAATATCAGTTGCCTGACCTTGAAAACCTGCAGATGGTTGGTGAACCATTATTCTTGAATTTGGTAATGAAAATCTTTTTCCTTTGGTACCAGCCGCAAGCAAAAAAGAACCCATAGATGCTGCTTGACCCATGCATAAAGTAGAAATGTCTGGTTTCACATATTGCATTGTATCATAAATACCAAGACCCGCTGTAACCAAGCCACCTGGGCTATTAATATATAAATAAATTTCCTTTTTCGGATCTTCAGCTTCTAAAAATAATAATTGAGCTGTAACTAATGATGCAACGTTATCATTAATTTGACCTGTCAAAAAAATAATTCTTTCTTTTAATAGTCTTGAATAAATATCATAAGCTCTTTCACCTTTACTTGATTGTTCAACAACCATAGGTACAAGATTGCTCATAAGTTCTGATAATTTAGTTGTCATAAATTGATTCGTTCTATTTATACAACTTGAGATTACTTTTTGCTAACTTTTTTTGTCTTTTTTGCTGCTGGCTTTGATTTTGTCTTTTTAGTTGCAGGTTTTTTTTGTTTCAAAGATGTTGTGGGTGATTTTTTCTTAGTTTCTTTTTTTTCTTCTCCATGGTTATGGTCATGATCATGAGCTTCTTTTAAGATCTTTTCAGCTTCATCTTTTGAAATTTCTTTCTTATTTGCTTTAGCTTTTTCCTTAATTAAATTTAAAATTTTTTCTTCATAAACAGTTCCTCTTAAACTCGCTAATGCAGATGGGTTTTTTTGGTAAAAATCCATAACCATTTTTTCTTGACCAGGCATCATTCTTAGTTGTTTTTGTACTTCAGCTTGAACTTCTTGTTCTGTGACTTTATTTTGATTTTTTTCACCGAACTCATTTAAAATTAATCCAGTTTTAATTCTAGTTATTGCTTTTTTTTCATATTCTTTTTTATTTTTCTTAACTTCTTCTTCTGAAATATTTTGAGAAAGAATTTTTATCTCTTCTTCAATTAAATTTTCTGGTACTTCATCTACTTTAATTTTCTCTATTTCTTTTAAAATTTGATTTTTTGATAATTGATCTAGAGAATTTTTATATTCATCATTAATTTGTTTTGAAATTAATTTTTTTAAATCTTTCAAATCTTTTGCTCCTAAATTTTTTGCAAAATCGTCATCAATTTTTACTTCTTCTGATTGTTTAACACTTAAAATTTTACAATTAAATTTAGCTTTTTTATTAACTAATTCTTTTTCAGGAAAATTTTCTGGCAAAGTTGCTTCTACAATTTTTTCATCATCCTTTTTAACTCCAATCAATTGTTCATCAAAACCTTTTAAAAATAAATCTTTACCCAAAGTTAGCTGCGTATTCTTTCCTTCACTTCCTTTAAAATCCTTGCCATCAACAGTCGCTTTGTAGTCTAAAGAAACTAAATCCCCTTTTTTAGCTTTTGTATCATCATTAACTTCTTTAAAATTTGGCTGGTTTTTTGCTATTTCTTTAATTCTTTTATCTGTTTCACTATCATCAATTTTTACAGTGTATTCATCAAATTTAATATTTTCTAAAGATTTAATTTCTACTTTTGGTAACTCTGTTACTGATAAAACATACTCAAGATCTTTATCTTCACCGTATATTTTTAAATCAAGCTTTGGTTGACCAGCTGGTTTAATTTTATTTTCTTCTAATGCTTTTGCAGTTGTTTCTTTTAAAACTTTATCTAAAACTTCTTCAAAAACTGCTTTACCAAATTGTCTTTTTAAAATTTCTTTTGGAACTTTGCCTGGTCTAAATCCTTTAAGATTTACACTACCTTTTATCTCTTCATATTTTTTATCCATATAAGAGTTCATTGTCTCTTTATCAATGAAAACTTTAAGGTCTTTATTTAATCCTTTTTTATTTTCTACTGTAACTTTCATAATATTTTAATGGTAGGGCGAAAAGGACTCGAACCTTCACATGTTGCCATATTGGTTCCTAAGACCAACGCGTCTACCAATTCCGCCATCGCCCCACAAATTACGAGGTTTTATATATTATTGAAACTATTTGTCCAATGACAATTGTTAAAAAAAATAACTATTTATCATTCAATTATTATATAAATTTAAAAAAATGATTATTTCACCTTGTATAAGTATTTGTAAAACTGACCCATCTACGGGTTATTGCTACGGTTGTGCAAGAACAATTGAAGAAAGAAAAATATGGAAACAGCCAGAAACCTCAGATGAATGGAAAGAAAATAATATAAAAGAAATAAAAGAAAGATTGTCTGGATGGCAATTAGATAGTTTTAATGAATCTTATGAACATAAGAAAAATAATGGTATATCTCTATTCAAGAAAAACTTAATCAAAGAGTAATATAAAATTATGAGTAAAGTAAAAATTGTAAGTATTATCTATGCTATAGGGATAATTATTGGAGCTTTATTCTTTGATGTTTGGGGAGCTGATACCACTGCTTTAAAAACATTGTCTGTATTTGCTTGGACTATAATATTTATCATAGCTTTATTTTTTGTGGATAAGAATGAGAGAAAATAAATTTTTAATATTTTTTTTCTCAATTTTTTTTATATCATTTAATTCTCAGTCAGAAATTATTATATTAAAAAAATGCGATCATAAAGAAGATGGCTTTTTAAAAAATGAATATATTCTAAACCTTAATGAATTAATTATGACAAGAAATTATGTTTATAACGAAAAAACATATCAAAAATATAAAGTAACGGATTTAAGTGTAAAAAAGAAAAACTCCTATGTGAGAAACATTTATATAGAGGAGGGAAAAATATTTACATTGAAACATGGATATCCGCAATTTTATACTCAAATTTTATTTGAAAAAGATAAACCTGAAATATTTGTAAAAGCTGTTTTGAACGATGTTGAAAGTTTATCTAAGATCTCTACTTGTAAAATAATTGAGAAATTTGATCAAGAAAGTTAGTTTTTACTTTTTTTTTCTTCTTTATTTTTTGTTAGAAATTTTTTCTTAAATTCAAATTTACTGTTTGTAATGTTTGAACGATGCTTTGCGTATGATTGCTTTTGTGCTTGTCTCATAGCTCTTTTTGATGACATAATTGTTTAATTTAATATTCAATTTCCAAAGTATCAATAACTTTTAAGCTCTTATCTGATATTACAATCTCACCAGATGAAGGTAAGTAATTTAAAATTTCAGAAATCACCACATAATGTGTTACAAAAACTAAATTTTGATCTTTATCCCAAGTGCTAATAAATTTATTAAAATCAATTATTTGTCTTTTTCTATTACTAGCAAATTTTGTACTAAAAAAAAGAGTTTAAAAAGGTTTTGGTTTTGTATTTTTTAAAAGCAATAGATGCTGTTTCTTTGCATCGACACCATTCACTAGAATAAACTTTCTCAATTGAAATTTTATTTTCCTTAAAAAAATTACCAATTTTTTGTGATTGAACTCTACCACTATCGCTTAAATTTCTTTGAGTTGTACAGTCATTAATGTCAAAATTATTTGGATCACCACCACCAGGAGCATAAGCATGTCTTATGAAAATTAATTTTCCACCCTTTTGCAATTCATCAATTAAAGTTTTTTTTGAATCTGCTTTAACTGAATGATTAATGCATATAAGTATTATAATTAAATAATTTAAAATTTTCATTTATGAATATTAAAATAGATAATTTAAATAAAACAATTCTTAAATGTAAAAAATGTCCAAGGCTTGTTAATTATATAAAAAAAATTTCAACAGAAAAAAGAAAACAAAATATAAATGAAACTTACTGGGGAAAACCAGTTGCAGGTTTTGGTGCAATTGATGCAAAAATTTTAATAATTGGATTGGCCCCAGCAGCACATGGGGGAACAAGAACTGGAAGAGCTTTTACAGGTGATAAATCTGGGGATTTTTTATTTAAATGTTTATTTAAAGCTAAAATCTCCAATCAACCTTATTCTGTAAACTTAATTGATGGTCTTAAATTAAAATCGACGTATGTTACAAATATTTTAAAATGTGTTCCTCCTGGAGACAAACCTAAAATAGAAGAACTAAATAATTGTTCAAAATACTTTGATATTGAGATTTATAATTTAAAAAAATTAAAAACTATTATTGCATTAGGAAAAGTAGCATTTGATAATTGTGTAAAATTTTATAAAAAAAAGTATAATTTAAAAGAAAAAGTAGAATTTATTCATGGAAAATCCTATTTACTACCAGGTAATATAAAATTATTTGCCTGTTATCATCCAAGTCCAAGAAATGTAAATACTAAGTTAATATCAGAAAAAATGATAATTGATTTATTTGTAAAGGTAAAAAAAATTGCTAAAATTTAAATCTTAATGTACTGAGAAGTATGCGAAATTTATTTAGACTATTTGTGCCCCTAATATTGAACCCCTACTATTATATTAAGAAGATAAAAAAAAAATCAATTAAAAATTTTTTTGAATATGATTCAAAGCCATATAATAGAATTAGTTTAATTTCACTTGCGATTAATCAAGTAATTTTAAAAAAAAAATTTGAGAATTGTAAATACCTTGAAATAGGATGTTTTGACAATAAAGCTTTTAACACAATTCCATTACCCTTTAACCAAAAAATTGGGGTAGATCCTTTAAGAGGTGGAACTCATCGAATGACTAGCGATGAATTTTTTAAAAATAACAATTTATATTTTGATGTAATTTTTATAGATGGCCTGCATACCTATGAACAATGTAGTAAAGATGTAATCAATTCTATAAAATTTCTAAACAAAGATGGTATAATTATATTACATGACATGCTACCAAGATCAAAAACAGAGGAAACTCAAGAATTTTCAGGTGATGTTTGGAAAGTAGCTGTTGATTTAAGTAAATCTAAAAATATAGAATTTGTAATAGCTAATGTTGATCAAGGAGTTGGGTTAGTTAAAATAAATGAAAATTCCATTTATCTAAGACAAAATGGAATTCAAGATAAAAATTTTGAAGATTATAAAAATCTCTATTATAAAAATTTGCCCTCAGTTAATATTGAAAAGGCTCTTGAATTTGTAAAAGGAAATTTATGAAGATAATAAGTGAAAAGTATACTAGTCTTCAAAATTTTTCAGAAACATTCAAAAATTCAAAACCATTTCCACATATAGTTTTTGATAATTTTTTAGATAAATCTTTTTTTTCAGAATTAGATACTGACAAATTTACTATAGAAAAATTTAAAAATGCACATTTAGATACATTTCTTGAGAGAAATAAATCGAATAGCAGAAATGTTGATTTATCAAATAAAATCAGAATTCTTGTTGAAGAACTTAATTCAGATAGATTTGTTAACGAATTACGTAAATTAACAGGTATAGATGAATTGTTTCAAACTTCTGTAGGAAATACTGCATTATCAAATTACCATGAAATGTACCAATCCGGATTTGTTGGAACACATGTTGATCATTCTTCAGAACCAGAAACTGGATATCCACACGTTTTAAACATTTTAATATATCTAACAAAACATTGGAAGGAAAGTTGGGGCGGATCTACAATCTTAGCGAATAAGAATGGAAGAAAAATAGAGAAAATCGTTAACTATATACCAAATCGAGCAGTTATTTTTCTACATAGTCCATTCACATTTCATGGAGTGCAAGAATTAAATAATAATGAAAAAAAAAGATCAAGTGTATACGTTGATTATTATTCCAAAAATAAACAGCCTTATAAACATTTAAATTTAGATTTTAAAAATGTATGGTTTAAACACCCAGCAACTTTTATCCTTCCTGGTATAAGTGATTACTTTAAATGGAAAAATAGATCCTACTTAAAAAGAATGTTTAAGCATAAAATTAAATCTATTCTTGCTTAATTATATTATATAATTTAATCTGATTTGTAATTTTCAAATTTTTCTAAAATTAATCCAGGAATTTTAACAGGTTTTCCTTTTTCATTAACAAATACCAAATGTATTTTTGCATCTACAATTAATAAATCATCTTTATAAATTGACTGATCCATTACAAAAGAGGTTTTTGTTACATAAGAAATAAAAGATTTTATTGTTAAATTATCTTCTAAGTATGCAGATTTTTTGTATTCAATGTTGCATGATTTAACGATGATTAAACAATTAAACTCATCTTTAATTTTCAAATTACTATAACCAATAGTTAATAGAGCTTCTGTTCTTGCTCTTTCAAAGTATTTTAAATAATTTGCATAATAAACCACTCCTCCTGAGTCAGTATCCTCATAGTAAATTTTAATATTATGGCTAAAAGTTTTATGCATTGTTCATTAATATCAAAAAACGAGAAATATTTATACAAACTAAGATATAATAAATGCTATGAAAGTTTATATAATTTGGTTAATTGGTGTTATTTTATGGAACTTTGGATTTCCAAATGCAATTCCAATCGCTGATGTTATCGCAGCAATTTTATTATCATTTTTAAGTATTGGATTAAAAAAGTATTTAAAATGGTAATTAATCTGCTGAAAAATAAATATTTTGAAAATAAGAAATTGATTTCATTTTTGAATTATCAGTATCAGCCATTATAGCTAGACCATCTAATTCATTCACATCTAAATTATGAAATTTTTTAAAATCTTCTTTGACATTGGCTTTTACTGTTACCCAAACATTCAGATTATCTTTTGTAGTTGCTAATACATTATCTATTGATTTTTTTGTATAGGGGCTTGGCCAACTATCTCCGACTACACTATTGCTTGAAAAAACGTAATTAACAGCTCTATTTGAAAGTGGTGTTGCTCCTGTTTTTTTTACCGCAAAAACTCTAGCTGCAAAATCATGACCTTTTTTTGAATTCTCATTAATACCTTTCAAATCTTTTTCAATTTTCCATGTTATATTGATAAATGGCGTCTTGTTTAAGTCAATTTTTATCTCTTTTCCAAGGCCTGAAGCAGCGTTATCAGCTACTGCTTTTAAAAAATTACCATTCTCATTTGAACCAACAGAATAAACTGTTTTGTTATCTGCTCCTCTGACCTTACGAACATCTAGCTTTGAAAGCTCTTGCTCCGTAAATTTAAAAATATTTACGTTTTCAGCAAATGCAGAATTTAGAAAAATTAATGATACAATAAAAATATAAAAAAATTTAAACATGATCTTCTTATAGATAGATTATTTATAAATTCAATATTCAGTCACAATTTAAACATTCTAAATTCAAAATTGATTGTTAAATGAGTTATATGAAAATAATTTCTATATTTGTACTTCTTATATATTGGTCAATAATGATAACAGCACCAGTTATGGGTAAAAATTCAATTAAAAATCAAAATAAAGATCTTAAAATAGTTTCAAATTTTTGAGACTAATATGTGGATCTACCACCACTGATATCAAATACCGCAGCTGTAGAAAAAGTATTTTCTTGTGAAGAAAGCCAGCAAACTAGTGAGGTAAACTCGTGTATTTCAAGAAATCTTCCTCTTGGCACTTTTGACAGCATTCTTTGTACATGCTCTTTACTCATTTGATCTAAAATTCTAGTTTTAGCACCTGCTGGGGTGACAGCGTTTACAGCTATATCTTTGTCAGCTAATTCTTTACCCAAAGCTTTTGTTAACCCAATTGCGCCAGCTTTTCCTGAGCTATACGCGCTTGCATTTGCATTACCATCTTTACCTGCAACGGAAGCTACATTAACAATTCTTCCATAGTTGTTTTTAATCATATTTGGGACAATTGCTCGACAGCAGTTAAAAGTACCCATTAAATTTATCTGTACTATTTTATTCCACATATCTATATCATACTCCCACAAAGGACCTGTAGGACCTGTTATCCCGGCATTATTGATTAAAATATCTATATTTGATTTTGAAGTTATGTCTGCAACGTTTTTCTCTACATCTTGATAATTTGATATATCAACTACATTGTAAAACAAGTTAGGGTTTTTTAATTCATCAACTGCTGATTTAAGAAGCTTTTCATCGATATCCCATATAAACACTTTAGCACCAGACTCTAAAAATCTTTTTGCAACATCCAAACCAAACCCTTGAGCTCCACCAGTAACTACAGCTGTTCTATTTTTAAAATCAAATGTGTGCATTAAAATTATTTTTTTGCTAACAAGTAGTATGTTATCCAGGCAACAAATGCACC
>CACDLV010000008.1 GCA_902553675.1 uncultured Pelagibacteraceae bacterium | reverse complement strand
GAAATGGAAATAAAAAAAACTGGAATGTTATTTAGTTTTTGTTGTGCAGCTCCAGCAATTATTAAGAAAAAAACAATCAAAGAAATTAAATTTTTTGAAAATATTGGATCAAAAATTGGTCTTTTATTCCAAATAGCTGATGATTTAATTGATCTGAAAAGTAATTCTAAGGAAGCTGGAAAAAAAACAGGAAAAGATCAAAAAAAAGGCAAGGCAACACTTATAAATTTAATAGGCTATGATGACTCAGTTAAGTATTGTGATAAGATAATTAAAGATATTAATAAGAATTTAAGAAAATATGGTTCAAGATCTGAAAAAATAAATGAAACATTAGACTATATATTGAATAGAAAAAAATGAAAAAAAATTATCAATTTTTAAATGATATCAATTTTCCATCCGATTTAAGAAAAGTTTCTGAAGATAATTTACAAAAAGTAGCAGATGAGGTGAGAGAGGAAATGATAAGTGCCGTTTCAGAAACAGGAGGTCACCTTGGCGCTGGTTTGGGAGTGGTTGAATTGACAGTCGCACTTCATTATGTTTTTGACACTCCAAATGATAAATTAATATGGGATGTTGGCCATCAATCTTATCCGCATAAAATTTTAACTGGAAGAAAAGATAAAATTAGAACTTTACGACAGGGCAATGGTTTATCAGGTTTTACAAAAAGATCTGAAAGTGAGTATGACCCATTTGGAGCAGCCCATAGCTCAACATCTATTTCATCAGCATTAGGAATTGCTGAGGCAAATAAATTAGACAATAAGTCTTCCAATGTAATAGCTGTCATTGGTGATGGAGCAATTAGCGCAGGTATGGCCTACGAAGCCATGAATAATGCTGGAGCTTCCAAGACAAAAATGATTGTCATTTTAAATGATAATGACATGTCAATTGCAAAACCAGTTGGAGCAATGAGAACTTATTTAGCAAAATTATTTACTGGTAAAATATATTTCAGTCTTAGAGAAACTTTAAAATTAATTACATCTGCATTTTCAAAAAGATTTAGTGCCAAAGCAGGAAAAGCTGAAGATTTTTTCCGTTCAGCAGTTACTGGTGGTACATTGTTTAGTTCTCTTGGTTTTTATTACGCAGGTCCTATAGATGGTCATGATTTATCAAGCCTAGTTCCAATTTTAAAAAACGCAAAAGAGTCAAAACATGAGGGTCCTATAATGATCCATATCAAAACTCAAAAAGGAAAAGGTTATTCTTATGCAGAAAAAGCAAATGACAATTATCATGGAGTGTCAAAATTTAATGTTGAGACTGGAGAACAAGTAAAGAGCAAATCTAACCTTCCAGCTTATACAAAAGTATTTGCAAACACATTAGTTAAACATGCCAAAAAAGATAGCAAAATAGTAGGAATTACAGCAGCGATGCCAGGAGGAACTGGTATGGATATTTTTGGGAAGGAGTTTCCAAATAGAATGTTTGATGTAGGAATAGCAGAACAACATGCAGTAACTTTTGCAGCCGGTCTAGCAACTGAAGGTTATAAACCATATGCTGCAATTTATTCTACTTTTTTACAGAGAGCCTATGATCAAGTAGTTCATGATGTTGCCATTCAAAGTTTACCAGTTAGATTTGCGATAGATAGAGCAGGATTAGTTGGTGCTGATGGATCAACACATGCTGGTTCATTTGATATAACTTACTTATCAACTTTGCCTAACTTCATAGTCATGGCTGCAAGTGATGAATCTGAACTAGTTAAAATGATTAATACTTCAGTAGACATAAATGACAGACCTTCTGCAATTAGATATCCAAGAGGAACAGGAGTAGGTGTTGATCTCCCATCAATAGACGAAAAAATTGAAATTGGCAAAGGGAGAGTCGTTCAACAAGGGACGCAAGTTTGTATTTTAAACCTCGGTACTCGACTAGAGGAATGTAAGTTAGCTGTAGAGGAATTAAAAGCAAAAGGAGTTTCAACAACTTTGATTGATGCTAGATTTGCTAAGCCTTTAGATGAACAACTTATATTAAAATCTGCTAAAGAACATGAGCTTATGATAACTGTTGAAGAAGGATCAATAGGTGGTTTTGGTTCTCATGTTAAAAATTTTTTAGCTGAAAGAGGAGTATTTGATAAAGGTTTAAAATTTAGATCAATGACTTTGCCAGATGAATTTATTGAACAAGATGATCTAAAAAAAATGTACAATAAAGCTGGATTAAATAGTTCTCAAATTTCTAAGAAAATTTCTGATATTTTATTTCAAAAAGAAACAATAAGAGTTGTGAAAAATTAATTTAAACTAACCACACTGGGCTTTGTTCATTAAGTAGTGGTCAAGTAAAACACAGTTCATCATAGCTTCACCAATTGGTACAGCTCTAATTCCTACACAAGGATCGTGTCTACCTTTAACAGATATCGAAGTATTTTTACCAAATTTATTTATAGTTTTTCTACTAGTTAAAATTGACGATGTTGGTTTGACAGCAAAAGATGCAATAATTTCTTGGCCCGAAGAAATTCCACCAAGAATTCCACCTGCATTATTTGAATTAAATTTTAATTTATTTCCTTTTGAAGAAATCTCATCTGAATTTTGTTCTCCACTTAATTGTGCTGAATTCATTCCTGCACCAATATTTACACCTTTAACTGCATTAATACTCATTAGACCTGAAGCTATGTCAGTATCCAATTTTGAATAAATTGGAGCACCTAAACCAGCTGGGATACCTCGTGCTCTTAGTTCAATCACTGCTCCACATGAGGATCCTGACTTTCTTACACCAAGTAAATATTTTTCCCATAATTTAATCATTGATTTATCTGGACAAAAAAATGGATTTTTTGAAATTACTTGATCGTTCCATTGGTTTGTATCACATCCAAGAATTCCTAGCTGAGTTACTGCACCAATTACTTTAAATCTTTTACCTAGTTTTTTTTGAAGTACAACTTTTGCTATTGCACCGGCCGCAACTCGTGATGCAGTTTCTCTAGCAGAAGATCTACCACCACCTCTATAGTCTCTAATTCCATATTTTTTAAAATAAGTAAAATCTGCATGACCTGGTCTGAACTTATCTTTAATATTACTATAATCTTTGGATCTCATATCTTTGTTGAAGATTATGAGGGAAATAGGTGTTCCTGTAGTTTTACCATCAAACACTCCCGATAATATTTGAACTTTATCATCTTCTTTTCGCTGAGTTGTAAATTTAGATTGTCCTGGTTTTCTTTTGTCTAATTCTATTTGAATATCTTGATCTTTAAGATTTATGTTTGGCGGACAACCATCAACAATACAACCAATTGCAGGCCCATGAGACTCTCCCCAAGTTGTGAAACGAAATAGCTTTCCAAAAGTATTAAATGACATTATTTATATTATATAGATTATTTTGTTTAAATTATGAATCAAAAAAACCCTTTAGGTCTTAATAGTTGCTTTCTTGATATAGATGATCCAATTCAATTATTTCATGAATGGATGGAGGAAGCAAAGAAAACTGAGCCAAATGATCCAAACGCTGTTGCTTTGGCCACATCAAATCAAAACAACATTCCTTCAGTTAGAATGGTTTTACTTAAAGATTTTAACAAAGATGGATTTGTATTTTATACAAATTTAAATAGTCAAAAGGGAAATGAACTAAAAGAAAATCCATATGCTGCGATGTGTTTCCATTGGAAAAGCCTCTTAAGACAAATAAGAATTAATGGAAAGATTACATTAGTTTCCGATCAGGTTGCAGATAAATATTATTCATCTAGAGCGTATGAAAGTCGAATAGGAGCATGGGCTTCTAAGCAAAGTGAAGAATTAAATTCGCGAGATCAATTGTTAAAGTCCATACAAGATTACAAAAAAAAATATAGCAACAAATCAGATGTACCAAGACCAAGTCACTGGTCTGGATGGATTTTATCTCCAGACAGTATTGAATTTTGGCTAGATGGTGAGAACAGAATTCACGAGAGATTAAAATACAATAAAGATAACTCTGGAAAGTGGATAAAGTCTTTATTAAGTCCTTAAAAATTTCTTGATAAACTAAATGACGTTAATCTTTTAAGAATATTTTTTTCTTTAGATTCTTTAAATACACTTAGAGAATTTGAGGCTAAATTTATATAGTGCTGTGCTTTTTGATAGCATTCGTGAATTATTTTATACTTTTTTATAAGAGAAATAATTTCATTAAAGTCATCTTTTGTTCTTAACTCTTTTTTAAACATATTTGATAAAATTTTTTTTTCATTATTTCCTGATTTTTGAAAAAGTAAAATTATTGGTAAGGTAATTTTTCCTTCAAAAAAATCTTGACCAATTTTTTTTCCAAATAGTTTGAGCTCAGCGTTATAGTCTAGTGTATCGTCTGCTATTTGAAAAGTTAATCCCAAATTTTTTCCATAAAATTCTAAGGCATCTTTTTCTTTATTTTCTGCATCAGACAATATTGCACCAACTTTAGTTGCTGCCGCAAATAACTCAGCAGTTTTAGCTGAGATTATTTTTAAATATGTTTCTTCAAGCATATCAACTTCACCTTTGTGTTGAAGTTGCAGAACTTCTCCTTGAGCAATTTTAGATGAAGTGGAAGATAATAATTTTAGAACTTCTAGGTTTCCGTCTTCTACCATCATTTCAAAACATCTACTCAATAGATAATCTCCAATTAAAACTGAGGAATGATTATCCCAAACTTTGTTTAAAGTTTCTTTCCCTCTTCTAACAGCACCTTCATCAATTACATCATCATGCATCAATGTTGCACTGTGAATTAACTCAACACATGCAGCTAAATTTATATCTCTAGAGCCTTTAGAGTAACCGCATAATTTTGCACTACCCAAAGTTAATAAAGCTCTTAGTCTTTTTCCTCCAGTTTCTATGTGATAATCTGTCATTTTTTGAACCAGTTGTACGTCACTAGATAATTTTGATTTTATTTTTTCTTCGGTTAAAACCAGTTTTTCTTCAACCGAGTCTCTAAGCTGAAAATATGAATTATTTATCTGATCTTTAAGCTGTACAACTGTTCCCATAACATTTTTAAATTAGTATAATTTGTTTATATATATTACTTATCAATTGACGCACCAGTTTCTTCAATTATAAGTAGTCTTTATATTCAATAAATAATTCTATAAGACTTACTTATGTTCTCTTTTTTTAAAAAGAAAAAAATTGTTGCTCATTTAAAATTAAGTGGTGTTATTGGTAACGCTGGAAAATTTAAACAAGGTATCGATTTTGCAGGTCAAGAAGAACTAATTAAAAAGGCTTTTTCTCTGAAAAAAGCGGCATGTGTTGCTATATCAATCAATTCTCCAGGAGGATCGCCAGTTCAATCTCATTTAATTTACAGTTTTATTAGACAACAAGCTAAAAAATATAAAAAAAAAGTTATCGTATTCGCTGAAGACGTTGCAGCTTCTGGGGGTTATTTGATTTCTTGTGCTGGGGACGAAATTTATGCAAATTCTAGTTCAATAATCGGATCTATAGGGGTGATATATTCTTCTTTTGGATTTACTGAGTTGATAAAAAAAATCGGGGTTCAAAGAAGAGTCCATACTGCTGGTAAAAACAAAAGTACACTTGATCCATTTTTAGAAGAAAAGAACGAGGATATTGAAAGATTAAAAAATATTCAATTGGATCTTCATAAAGACTTTATAGATGTTGTTGAAAAAAGTAGAGGATCAAAATTAAACAAATCTGATGTAGAACTTTTTTCAGGTGAGTTTTGGTCAGGAGGTAAAGCAAAAAATTTAGGATTGATTGACGGAATAGGTAATGCACATGAAATATTAAAAGAGAAATTTGGTGAGGACGTAATTATTAAAAAATTTGAAAAATCAAAAGGATGGTTAAGTCAAAAACTTTCTTCATCTAGCAATCAAGTAGATCAAATAGTAAGTATTTTAGATGAAAGATCAATTTGGCAAAGATATGGTTTCTAAAGCAAAAAAAGAAAAAAAAAAAATTCAAACATTCCAGGAAACAATTTTAAATCTTCAAAAATTTTGGAGTAAAAAAGGATGCATTATTCTTCAGCCTTACGATATAGAGGTTGGTGCAGGAACTTTTCATCCAGCTACTACTCTTAGATCACTTGGAAATAAACCATGGAAAGCAGCTTACGTACAGCCATCAAGAAGACCTACAGATGGAAGATATGGAGACAATCCAAACAGGTTACAACACTATTATCAATTTCAAGTTTTAATTAAACCTTCACCTGAAAATATAAAAAAATTTTATCTAAATAGTTTATCTACTATAGGAATAGATCATAATGATCATGATATAAGGTTTGTTGAAGATGATTGGGAAAGTCCAACATTAGGTGCCGCAGGACTGGGATGGGAAGTATGGTGTGATGGAATGGAAATTACTCAATTCACATATTTTCAACAAATGGCTGGATTTAATTGTAAACCTGTATCAGTTGAAATCACTTATGGCTTAGAAAGAATTTGTATGTTCACTCAAAAAGAAAAAAATGTTTATGATTTATTGTGGAACGATGAAGGTGTAAAATATCACGAAGTTTTTCATCAAGCTGAAAAAGAATTTTCAGCGTACAATTTTGAACATGCGAATGTAGAAACACTTCTGAAAATGTTTGAAATGCATGAGTCTGAGGCAAAAGCATTGGTAGAAAAAAAAATTTCTTTACCAGCATATGATCAATGTTTAAAAGCCAGTCATGTGTTTAACATTTTAGATGCGAGAGGTGCAATCAGCGTCGCACAGAGAGCAGGTTATATTGCTAGAATAAGAGATATTACAAAATCTGCAGCAGGCGTTTGGTTAGATAGTCAAAAATAATGTCAGAGTTTTTTTTAGAATTATTTAGTGAAGAAATACCTTCAAGTCTTCAACAAAATTTAAGGGAAGACTTACTTAAAAGTTTTAATAATTTATTTTTAGAAAAATCAATTTTATTTAAAAAAAGCTCATCATATTCAACACCAAACAGACTGGTAGTATTATTCGAAGGTCTTCAAAAAAATGTTCTAATAAAATCTGAGGAGATTAAAGGTCCAAATATTAAGTCACCAGAGGTAGCCCTGGAAGGGTTTATCAGGTCAAATAAAATCAAAAAAAAAGATCTCTACCAAAAGAAAACCGACAAAGGAGAATTTTATTTTTTCAAGACAAAAACAAAAAAATTGTACACACATGAATTGCTAGAGGAATTTACCCCAATATTGTTAAATAAAATCCAATGGAAAAAATCAATGTATTGGGGAACTTTTGACCTAAATTGGGGGAGACCATTAAAATCAATTCTAGCTGTATTTGATAAAAAAAAATTAAATTTTAATTTTCACCACCTAACATCTTCTAACTCAACCTTTATTGATAAAGAATTTGAGGAAAATAAAAAGACGTTCTTAGAATTTAAAAATTATAAAAGTTTTTTTAAAAAGTTTGACATTATCGTTGATCACAATGAAAGAAAAAAATTAATAGAAAGAAAAATCAACAATATATTAAAAAATAAAAATATTAAGATTCAACATAATCCTAGATTACTTAATGAGATTGTAGATTTAACAGATCAACCAAATATCCTTCTTTGTGAATTTGATAAAAAATTTTTAAATATTCCTAAAGAAATATTAATTATAACCATGCAACACCATCAAAAATATTTTCCTATATTTGATAATAAAGAAAATATTACCAATGAGTTTTTAGTGGTTGCAAACAAAAAAGATAAAAAGGGATTAATTAAATTAGGAAATGAAAGAGTGGTTGAAGCAAGATTAAGTGATGCAGAATTTTTTTGGAATAAAGATAAATCTCAAAATATGGTCAAAAAAGTTACTGATTTAAAATCAACGAATTATTTTAAAGGATTAGGAAGTTATTTTGATAAAGCCCAAAGAATGAGAAAATTGGGTGGAATGATATCTGATGAACTTTTAATCAGTAAAGAAAAAGTTGAATTATCAGCATCAATTTGTAAAGTTGATTTATTATCAGAACTAGTGGGTGAATTCCCAGAACTCCAAGGTGTGATGGGAGGTTATTTTGCTACCGCACAAGGTTTTGATAAAGATTTGGCTTTGGCCATAAGTGAGCAATATTTACCTACAGGTTCAGGCACAAGAGTCCCAAAAAAACCATTTAGCATAGCCCTTTCTTTGACTGATAAGATAGATACTTTAGTTGGTTTTTTTGGTTTAAATCAAAAGCCAACAAGTTCTAAAGATCCATATGCTTTAAGAAGATTAGCATTAGGCGTAATAAGAATAATAGTTGAAAATAAAAAAGATTTTAAAATAAAAGATCTAATTAATTTTTCTTCAAGCCTGTATTTAGATCAAGGTTTTGAAATTGATAACCAATCTTTACAAAATGAATTATCAGATTTTTTAATGGATAGATTAAAATATCATATGAAGGAAGAAAATATTAGAAATGATATAATTCAAGCATCAACTAATTCTTTTAACTTAGATCAATCTGTTGTTATTTTTAATAAAGCCAAACATTTAAATAAAATAATTAATAAACCAGATGGTTTAGATATTATTGCAAGCTATAAACGAGCTTCAAATATTTTAGATAGTGAATTAAAAAATTATAAAATAGAATTATCAAATACAACTGACCCTGGTATTTTTAAAACTGAGTTAGAAAAAAACCTATTTAACAAAATTAATGAATTAAAGAAATATTTTTCAGGCATTAATAAAGATGAAAATTATGTTCAAACATTGGACAATCTAGCTAGCGTTAAAAGAGAGGTTTTTGACTTTTTTGACAATGTAATTGTGAACGAAGATGATCCTGTCATAAAGAAGAATAGGCTGGAACTAATCCAAATGATGTGTAAAACGTTCAACAATTATGTTAATTTTTCTCTAATCGACTCCCATTAATGAAAAAACTTATATTAAACTTTAATTCAAAGGATAGTAAAAAAATTAAAAATCCTAAAAACTTTTTAGGAGGAAAAGGTGCTAATCTTTCTGAAATGGGAAGAATGGGTCTTCCAGTTCCTCCTGGTTTTACAATATCTACAAAAGTTTGTGAAATTTTTTATAAGGATAAAAAAAAATTAAATAAAAATTTAATTTCTCAAATTAAAAAAGAATTAAAATTAATTGAAAAAGATGTTTCTAAAAAATTTGGAGATTTAAAAAATCCACTTTTGTTGTCTGTACGTTCTGGTGCAAGAGTATCAATGCCAGGTATGATGGATACTATTCTAAATCTGGGTCTGAACGATAAAACAGTTAAAGCTTTAGCAATTAAAACTTCAAATGGAAGATTTGCTAAAGACAGTTATAGAAGATTCATTCAAATGTACGGTAATGTAGTAATGGGTGTTGAAGGTTATCATTTTGAGGAATTAATTGAAAATTATAAACTTACGAAAGGTGTTTTATTAGATACAGATTTAGATGAAAGTGACTGGGATGGATTAATTGAAGATTTTAAAAGAACAGTTAAAGAAAAGACAAAAAAAGATTTTCCTCAAGATGTTTATGAACAATTGCTAGGAGCAATAAGTGCAGTATTTTTATCGTGGGAAAGTAATAGAGCAAAAGTTTACAGAAAACTAAATCAAATTCCTGCTGAGTGGGGAACTGCAGTAAATGTTCAATCAATGGTATTTGGAAATATGGGTGAAGATTGTGCAACAGGAGTTGTGTTTACAAGAAATCCATCAGACGGATCAAATGAAATATATGGTGAGTATTTAATTAATGCACAAGGCGAAGATGTTGTGGCGGGCACAAGGACCCCTCAATACATCACTAAAAAAGCTAGGCAGGATGCTAAAGTAAAAGAATTATCAATGCAAGAATCTATGCCAAAAGTTTTTAAAGAACTTCAAAAAATTCTGAAAAAACTTGAGAACCATTACAAAGATATGCAAGACGTAGAGTTTACAGTCGAAAGTAATAAACTATGGATGCTTCAAACAAGATCTGGAAAAAGAACAGCAAAATCAGCGGTCAAAATCGCAGTAGATATGGTTAAAGAAAAATTAATTACAAAAAAAGAAGCTGTTCTAAGAATTGATGCCAATTCTTTAGACACTCTATTACATCCTACGTTGGATGAAAAAAGGTCGATTAATGTGATTGCAAATGGTTTGCCAGCATCACCGGGAGCGGCTAGTGGTAAAGTAGTATTTACTTCTGAGGAAGCCGAAAGATTAACTGCAATGATGCAAGATACAATTTTAGTTAGAGTAGAAACATCGCCCGAAGACATACAAGGAATGCATGCTGCTAAAGGAATTTTGACAGCTAGAGGGGGAATGACTAGTCATGCAGCAGTTGTTGCTAGAGGTATGGGTAGACCGTGTGTGTCAGGATCAAGTCAAATCGATATAAACTATGAAAATAAAACATTCAAAACTTCTTCAATGGAAATTAAAGAAGGTGACATAATTACTATAGATGGATCAACTGGAAGAATTATCGCTGGAAGTGTTTCGACTGTGAAACCAGAAATATCTGGTGACTTTTCAAAGCTAATGTCTTGGGCTGATAGTTTTAGGAAATTAAAAGTAAGGACAAATTCAGAGACCCCAAAAGATACTAAAACAGCAAAAGACTTTGGTGCAGAAGGTATTGGACTTTGCAGAACTGAACATATGTTTTTTGATGAAGAGAGAATCGTGTCTGTAAGAGAAATGATATTATCAAAAACAAAAGATGACAGAGCAATAGCATTAGAAAAACTGTTACCACATCAAAAAAATGATTTTGTTGACATTTTTAAAATTATGAGCGGATTGCCTGTAACAGTAAGGTTGCTAGATCCACCATTGCATGAATTTCTACCACGCACAATCAAGGAAATTAATGAAATTGCAAATATAGTCAATCTTACAGTTAAGGAGGTTGAATCAAGAATAGAGGAGCTTCACGAACAAAATCCTATGCTGGGCCATAGAGGTTGTAGGCTAGGAATATCCTTCCCTGAAATTTATGAAATGCAATGTAGAGCAATATTTGAGGCTTTGGCAGAACTCAAAAAAAATAAAATAAAATCTGCATTTCCTGAAATAATGATACCTTTAGTATCTACAGAAGCAGAGATAAAAATAATGAAAGATTTAGTAATTAGAACTGCTAGTAAAGTTCAAGAAGATCATAAATTAAAAATAAAATTTTTAGTAGGTACGATGATTGAATTACCAAGAGCTGCTATAAAAGCAAAGGAAATTGCTAAACATGCAGAATTTTTTAGTTTTGGTACAAATGATTTAACGCAAACTACTTTTGGGATTAGCAGAGATGATAGTGGCAAATTTTTAAGTGATTATTTAGAAAATAAAATATTTTCAGTAGATCCTTTTGTATCATTAGACGAAGGTGTCTCAGATTTAGTAGAAATAGCAGTTGAAAAAGGACGAAAACAAAACAAAAATCTTAAATTAGGTATATGTGGAGAACATGGAGGAGATCCAAATAGTATATTTTTTTGTTCTAAGGCTGGATTAAATTATGTTTCTTGTTCTCCTTATAGAGTACCAGTTGCAAGATTAGCTGCTGCTCAGGCTGAAATTAAAAAAAATTAAATTATGTAGGGGCGTTTTCTTGCCAATTAAATTATTTTTTAAGTTTTATTGGTTTACCGTGAGAATTATTTTTTTTTGTACCCTCAGTTGCAAACCAAATTATAAGTGGAATTATTCCAATTATTGTAATGGAGATTAATTGCCACCAACCTGACTTACCAATATCATGTAGACGTCTTGAACCAGCAGCGATAGAAGGAAAAAAACATACAGCGATAGCGATCCAATACATCATTCCACTTCCAGAAGTATCACCCATCGAAGCATCCCAGATACTTCCTCCTAATTCAACCATAGTTGCAAAAAGAAAAAACCACCAATACTCTGATCTTGATCCTCTTCCATTAAAGTTAAAGTAATTTGAAAAACAGTGCGAAATAGATTGGGTAAAATTCATCTTGATATGTTAAACCAATTTTTATTTATTTACAATGAACTAAATTTTATAAAAGTATTTTTAGGTGCCCTTAATCATAAGGACACCTAACTAAGTTATCTTGAGAAAATACTTTTTAATAATCCTGTAAATAAAGCAAATCCAATATAAACTACCATAATTATTAATGGAATCGCAATCCACATTCCAATTGTACTTAACACACAAAAGTCTGCAACTGTAAAGTCAAAAGGAACTGGACACGAGTTGACATTTATAACACGTGCATGCGCATAGTTGCTCACAGTTAAAAAATATAAAAACAAGATCAATTTGTTTATTTTATTTTTAATCATGATTTTAATATAAAGTTTATTTTAATAAACTCTTGTCCAAGATTAATTTTAAATTTGGACAATACTTTTTAGAAAAAAATATTATATTTTGAATATGAACAAATATATAGATGCTTACAATAGTATGGGAAATTCAGGGTTTGAATTAATAGACTTTGTTTTTAAAGTTTGTGTAATAGTTCTGGTTGATTTGGCAAATTTAATAGGAATATCATATGAGGCGATAAACATTATTATTTTTGTTTTTTTGCAACCAGCACTAATTCTGTTATTTTTTATACTTTGGAGAAAAGAACGAAAAAAAAACATTATTAATCAGTAAGCAGGTTTCCTGTTTCAACTACATCCTAAATTAGTTGAAACAAAATAGCTCCACCACCCCAAATTATTGCAACCAAAGTTGTAACACCAAACCATTCTCTCCAGGCATCGTTTTTAATAAAAATATAATATTTATCACCAAATCTTCTTCCATACTCCCATAGCAAACCTCTAAAAAATGCAGCAATAATAATTATTACAACAACTAAAATAATAGGAATTATATTTGACATAATTATTTTATTTTTTAAGGGGCGTTGTGTTATCTGGCATTAGATTAGAAAATAGCATATTTGCTTACTTATTAAAACTACTTCATTGTAAACTTCATTGTCAGAATGACTTATTTTCTTTTTACTTAGTTTTTTGATCTAACACTTCGTTGTAAAATTGATTAAACTTATTTTATGAAAAAAACAATAATTTACATTTTTGTACTTTTAGTCTGGTGCAATATTGGGTATTCAAAGTCCCTTTTTTACAATAAGTATAAAAATGATCCAAATAATGAACTTTATATTGAACACATAAGAAGTGTTGAGTCTGGTATGTCTTGGATGCAAATTCATTCAAAAAAAGACGTGTATTGTCCTCCATCTAAATTTAAAATGAATAAAGATACTCTTGTAGATTCAATTAAAATAGGTGCAGATCATTTAAAAAAAGATTTAAACTTTTCCAATCAAGAATTAGATGATTTTCCGGTTGAACTTATAATGCTAAGTGGTTTAAAAATTCTCTTCCCTTGTAGTTAAGGGGCGTTCTGTTGCCTGATGCCTTTAATTATAATTATTTATTTCCAACTTGAGTCAACAACCCACCAACAACTATTAATATAATAGGAGTAAATGATGATAATGGTCCCATAAATCCTGTTAGATTTATGTTTCCAAAATTCCCTAATAAGAAATCTGCTGCGCCAAGTACTATTAATATGTAACCAAGTATTTGCATAGGTGCACTTTATTTTGTTACAGGCGTGCCATCAAGATAATAGTTATTTTGATCTAGAACACTGGTGTGCCAATTATTTTTGCAATGTTGACATTCAACAACAGGTTGAGATTTTTCACTTACTGGAATTAAAGGAATGAAAAAAAGTCTAAAGTAGTCCTTACTTGTTTTGACTAAATATCTTTTTATGAAATTACAATTTGGACAGATAAATTTACCTTCTGCTTCTGTAAAATATTTTGGTCCATTTCCAAAAATAATAATCATATCTAAGGGGCGTTCTGTTGCCCGGCATTAGATTAGAAAATAGCATAATTGCTCACTTTATTAAACTACTTCATTGCAAACTTCATTGCCAGAATGACTTATTTTCTTTTCAGTTGGTTTTTTGATTTAATGCTTCATTGTAAAAACATATTATTTAAAAAGAAGTTTTTTTAACAAATAAATAAATATTCCAATTAGAAATAATCCAAGACAGATATAATGCAGGTTTTCAACAGAAACCATTCTTAAAAAGATATTTTGATTACTAAATGGAAACAAAGGTGTCATATCTCTGTGCATAATACTATCAAGTATTAACTGTGATAAAGCACCAGTAATTGCACCAATCCACGAGGAAAAATTATTTATTTTTATTTCAGTTTTAAACCATTTAATCTTTTCCATCTTTAAAGTTTTACTCCAAATTCTTAAACCAAATTCACAAATAGGTTTTCCCAGCGTTGCACAAACAATAGCAACAATTGAAACTCCAAAGATTGTATGAAAAAATTTATGTGAAAGAAAACCAGTTGTGAAATAGAAATAGAGTGCTTCACAATCAATTAAAACATTTGTTAAAATAAATGTTGAAAAACTAAAATATTTTGGAAAAACTGATTTAACAGATGCTCCAGCAACTATGTGATACGGTGTAAATGGCATATATTAATTAAGGGGCGTTCTGTTGCCAGGTGCCCTGAACTTTGTTTCAATAATCCTTATATTGCAACACTTAGCAATAATCAAATCACACAAATTATAGAATAATTCCGACCAAATGCCGACCAAAAATTTGGTCGGCCGAGCTGCTTCTAGGCAGACTAGGTTTTTTTTGTTAAGATAATGATTATGGCAATGTCAACTTGCAAAGAATGTGGAAGAGAAGTTTCAACTCTAGCAAAAACTTGCCCTGGATGTGGTGTATCTAATCCTGGCAAAGTGACAAAACAAAAAAAGGAAAAAAGTATCTCGAAAAGTTCAATTGAAAGTAAAGTTGATGTTAATAAGGGATCGAAAAGAGTTTTTTATATTTTAGCAACAATCTGGGGACTGTTTATTTTTATAATGTTAAAGGGGAAATGGGATGCATGTATACCCTATCCAGGCTGGGTACCACCTTTATATTGTGAAACTTCATTTAGTTATAAACTATTGGAAGGTTTTATATTTTGGGTAATATCTAGTACTATAGTTTATTTCCTATTTAAATGGATTGGTGAGGGTTTTAAAAAAAAAAAATAGTGCCGACTACAGGCCGACTCACTCGGTTGTATTTTTTAAATAACGTTGATACTGCAAACTAAATTAACAAATGAGTAGGGGCGTTCTGTTGCCAGGTGCCCCAAACCCCGTTTGCATAATTAACTATGTTAATTAGGCAGCAAGTGCGTAACTTTCGTTAGCAATTATAAATTAGCCCGTTACGGTGGAACAATCCCGAACGAAAGAATAGCCTTTAGTCACCCGTCGAATCTAGTTCACCCCCATAAGTTGTAATGGTGGAGGTGGTGGGTACTGCCCCCACGTCCGCAATGGTTATTACGAAATTCGTTTATCGTCGTAGTTGGAAAACCAACATTATTAATATAAAAGTAATTACAACAGATTCAATAATAATCATGAAATTAACTAGAGAACAATCAGAAGAAATAAAAAATCAACAATCGCAAAGTAATACAACAAGAAGAGTTACTGCTCCCGAGCTAGAAAAAATACTATATGAGGCAATTCCAGCTTTAGATCACGGTTTTGTTAGAGTAGTTGATTATATGGGTGACGATACATCCATAGTTCAATCGGCCAGAGTATCATATGGAAAAGGAACAAAACAAGTTTCAACTGATACAGGTTTGATTAAATATTTGATGAGGCACTGGCATAGTACTCCATTTGAAATGTGTGAAATAAAATATCATGTAAAGCTTCCAATATTTATAGCAAGACAATGGATTAGACACAGAACCGCTAATGTGAACGAATATTCTGCGAGATATTCAATTTTAGACAAAGAATTTTATTTGCCATCACCAGAAAATTTAGCAGCTCAATCAACAAGCAATAGACAAGGTAGAGGAAATGTTTTGGAGGGAAAACAGGCAAAAGAGGTTTTAGAACTTTTAAAAAGTGATGCTGAGAGAACCTATGATAATTATGAAACTATGTTAAATGAAAGATTTGATGGATCAACTATAGATGAAAATAAAAAAGGTTTAGCAAGAGAGCTTGCAAGAATGAACTTAACTTTAAATACTTATACGCAATGGTATTGGAAAACTGATTTATTAAATTTAATGAACTTTTTAAGATTAAGAGCTGACAGTCACGCTCAATATGAAATCAGAGTTTATGCTGATATAATGTTGGATACTGTAAAAAAATGGGTTCCTATTACATATGAAGCTTTCATGGATTATAGAGTAGGAGGATCCGAAGTTTCTCTCAAGGGAAAACAGGTTATAAAAAAACTTATAAATGGTGAGTCAATATCTATAGAAGAATCTGGTCTCTCCAAGAGAGAGTGGAACGAACTTATGTCATCATTTGATCTTAAAAATCATATGATATAAATGTATAAAATGCTTTTTTATCCTATATTATTTTTTAAATGATATTTATTTCACACAGAGGCAATCTTAAGGGTCCTAATCCTAGTGATGAAAATAAGCTAGATTATATAATGAATGCTTTAAATGAGAATTTTGAGGTTGAAATCGATCTTTGGTATAAAAAAAATAAATTTTATCTTGGTCACGATGAACCTCTTTTTGAAATCAATTTTGATTTCTTGGAAAAAAAAAATTTGTGGATACACACAAAAAATTTAGACTGTTTTTATGAGCTTAGTAAATATAACCTAAATTATTTTTGGCATGAAAAAGATAAGGTTGTTTTAACTAGCAAGGGTTTTGTTTGGAATTATCCAGGAACTATTCTTTCAGAAAAAAGTATATGTGTTTTACCTGAAAATAATGATTATGAAAATTTGAATTGTCTTGGAATATGTTCAGATTTTATAAAGGATTATTATGATAGATACAATAATATTTGATTTAGATGGAGTTCTGATTAATTCTAAAGATATTCATTTTGAGGCATTAAACAGATCTTTAAGTGAAAATTCAGTCAATTATCAAATTAGTTATGAAGATCATGTCAAAAATTTTGATGGATTGCCAACAAAAACAAAATTAGAAATTCTTAATAAAAAAAAAATATTATCAAAAAACTTAAATAGTAAAATTAAAAATAAAAAAAATATTATTACAAACAAGTTATTAAATGAAAGAATTAAATATAATAAAAAGACATTTGAGCTATTTAAAAAACTTTCAAAAAAATTTAAGATCGGTATAGCAACAAACGCAATAGAAGATACATTAAAGATTGCCATAAAAAAATTAAAAATATCTCGGTATGTAGATTTTAGCTTATCAAATGAAAATGTTAAAAATCCTAAACCACATCCAGAAATATACCTAAGGTGTATTGTTAATCTTAACAGCAAACCTAAAAATACACTTGTATTAGAGGACTCTCATAATGGAAGAATTTCAGCCAAGGAGGCTGGAGCGAGATTAATGCCAATTAAAAGTTTAAATGATGTTTCTTATTCAAATATTATCAATTTCATAAAGGATAAAAAAAAAGAGCTTTCTGAAAAAATTGATACTTGGGAGGATGATGAGCTAAATATTGTAATCCCAATGGCGGGAGAAGGGAGCAGGTTTGTTAAAGCAGGATATACTTTCCCCAAGCCTATGATAGAAATTCATCAAAAACCAATGATACAATTAATTGTAGAAAGCTTAGGTTTAAAAGGCAAATTCATTTTTATTGTTAGGAAAGAGCATATTCAAAAATATAATATGAAAAGTTTACTTAATATTATTTCACCAAATTGTAAAATTATTGTAATAGATAAATTAACTGAGGGAGCTGCCTGCACAGTTCTTTTAGCAAAAAAATTTATAAATTCTGATAAGCCATTAATAATCGCGAATTCTGATCAATTTATCGAATGGAGCCCTTCAAAGACTATGTATAATTTTTCAAGTAAAAAAATTGATGGAGGAATTTTAACTTTTAATTCTATACATCCCAAATGGTCTTATGCGAAGGTAAATAAAAATGACATAGTTACAAAAGTGGCTGAAAAAAAAGTTATATCCAAACATGCAACAGTCGGTGTTTATTATTGGAAAAAAGGACGAGACTTTGTGAAATACTCAGAGAGAATGATTAAAAAAAATATTAGAGTTAATAACGAATTTTATGTATGTCCTGTTTTTAATCAGGCTGTATTAGATAAAAAAATAATTAAAATTCATGATGTAGATAGCATGTGGGGACTTGGTACTCCTGAGGATCTTGATTATTATTTAAAATATTTTAAAAAACAATCTTAAGTATATTTTTTAAGTATTAATTTGCCACGTTAAACTTATGAAAAAAAAATCAAATGAAGAATTTATTAATGATTTGTCTCTAGTTGTATTAAGCTCAGAGTCCTACAGTTTTTTATGGCTTAATTTTATTATTTTATGGCAAAAGTATTGTAAAAAGTTGAATTTAAAAAAATTCATTATCACAACAAATTTAAATAAAAATTATAAAAATTTTAAAATTATTTCTGGAAAATTTGATAAAGACGACTTTTGGTCAAATCGTATAAGATCAGCTTTAAAAAAAGTTCAAACAAAAAATGTATTAGTTTTTACAGATGATTGTTTTGTAAATGAATATTTAAATATTTATTATTTCAAAAAAATTTATGAAAATTTTAAAAGAAAAAAAATTGTACATTTGAGACTTTGCCCGATACCAAATGAAAATATTTTTAATAAGAGAGGAATATATAAATTAAGTTATTTTTCATTTCACAGAATTTCCCTTCAACCTGGTTTGTGGGATAAAAAATATTTAGAAAAGTTACTCTCTAAAAATGAAACTCCAAGAATATTTGAGGAATATGGCTCAAAAAGAACAAAAATAGAAGATAACATTTTTTCTTCTAATTATTATATTATTAATTTCAAAGAAATAATTCGAGTAGGAAAGGTAACCCCAGAGGGGAAAAAATTAATTAAGAAAGAAAACTTAAATTTTAATAAATTCTATAAATTTATGAATTTATTTGATCTTTTTGATCATTATTTTAAAAACTTTAAATCTATTATTTTTTATCTATTACCTAAAATAATAAGAAATTTTTATATAAAAAAAAAATATTCTAAAGATCTTTAATAAAATTTGATTTAATTTTTTCAGCAAAACCTAAATATATTTTAGAAATTTCATGCTCAGGACTAGCTTCCACAATTGGCATTCCCTCATCTCCAGTTTTACCAACGTCTGGATTAATTGGAATTTCACCCAAAAATTCTTTTTGAAATTCCTCTGCAGTTTTTTTAACTCCACCATCTCCAAAAATTTTATATTTTTTTCCATCGTCTCCAATGAAAAAACTCATGTTATCTACTAAACCCAAAATTTTAACTCCAAGTTTATCAAACATTTTAATTCCTCTTTTAACGTCTAAAAGAGCTACCTCTTGAGGTGTACTTACAATTATTGCACCATCCATTTTTATTTCTTGAGAAAATGTAAGTTGAGTATCACCAGTTCCTGGCGGCATATCAACAACAATAAAATCTAAATCTTTCCAATTTACCTTCTGAGTAAAAGTTTTAATTGCACTTGTAACCATAGGACCACGCCATATCATTGGAGTTTGTTGATCAGCTAAAAAACCAATCGACATACACTGAATGTCATATTTTGTAATTGGATCTAATTTTTGACCATCACTTTTTGGTTTTTCATTAATATCAAACATTTTAGGAATTGATGGACCATAAATGTCTGCATCTAGAAGTCCAACTTTACACCCAACTTTTTTTAATGCCAAAGCAAGGTTAGTTGCAAATGTAGATTTTCCAACTCCACCTTTTGCACTTGAAATCGCTAAAGTAAACTTCGTTCCAAGAATAGGATTTTTAGTGAATTTCTTAGGCTCTAGCTTACCTTTCATTGCGGCACTAAGTTCAGGTTTTTTATCAGTCATCAAAGTATCATTACTTGTTTTTTGTAATAAAGACACTATATACTTTTGCATATGTCAGACAATTTCAAAGGTCAAAGTCCTTGGGGAGCACCTCCTGGTGGAGGTGGTAGCGGTAATGGATCAGGTAGAGGTCCAACACCTCCAAATGTCGACGAATTAATTAAAGACCTTCAAGATAAAATTAAAAGGTTCTTACCTGGTGGAAAAACATCAGGAGGAAAATCAATAAGTTTAATTTTGTTGGTTTTAGTTTTTGTATGGTTAGCGAGTGGGCTTTATAGAGTACTTCCAGATGAGCAAGGTGTTGTATTAAGATTTGGTAAGTTTGTGAAAACTACCCAGCCGGGTTTGAATTATCATATACCTTTTCCTGTTGAGACTGTTCAAACACCAAAAGTAACAAAAGTTAATCGAATGGATATTGGATTTAGATCTGAGAGGGATAGTGGTTTTTCTACAGGCGGTGGAGTTGCAGATGTTCCACAAGAAAGCTTAATGTTAACTGGAGATGAAAATATCGTTAACATAGACTTTTCAGTATTCTGGGTAATTAAAGATGCAGGAAATTTTTTATTCAAAATTCAAGACCCTGAAGGAACGGTTAAAGCAGCTGCTGAAACTGCAATGAGAGAAGTAATAGCGAAAAGTGATATTCAGCCAATTTTAACAGAAGGTAGATCAAAAATTGAGCTTGAAACTCAAGAAATTATTCAAACTATTTTAGATGATTACGAAAGTGGAATTCAAATTACACAAGTTCAAACACAAAAAGCCGACCCACCAGATCAAGTAATTGACGCATTTAGAGATGTACAAGCTGCAAGAGCAGATATGGAAAGATCTAAAAATGAAGCTGAGGCTTATGCTAATGATGTTATTCCAAGAGCACGAGGGGAAGCGCAAAAAATTTTACAAGCTGCAGAAGCTTACAAAAAAGAAGTTGTTGCAAAAGCAGAGGGTGAAGCAAGTAGATTTATAGCGATATATAATGAGTATAAAAATGCAAAAGCAGTTACTCAAGAAAGAATGTATTTAGAAACAATGGAGAAAGTATTAGCTGATATAGATAAAGTGATTATAGAAAAAAATGCAGGTTCAGGTGTAGTTCCATACTTACCTTTACCTGAACTAAAAAAGAAAGCGACAAATTAAAATGAAAGCTGGAAAAATTTTAGTAGGAATATTAGTGGCAATAGGTATTGTCGTATATCTATCTGTAATTATAGTAAAAGAGGTTAACCAAGCAATAATTCTTCAATTTGGTGATCCAAAAAGAATTATAATGAAGCCAGGATTAAACTTTAAAATTCCTTTTATTCAAAACGTTGTTTATCTAGATAAGAGAATTTTAAATTTAGATGCTCCACCTGAAGAGGTTATTGCATCAGATCAAAAACGTTTAATAGTAGATGCATTTGCAAGATTTCAAATCGTTGATCCACTGAAGTTTTACATTTCAGTTGGAAATGAAAGAGTTGCAAGATCAAGATTATCTACAATTATTAATTCAAGAATAAGAAATGTTTTAGGTCAAGAAGAATTACAAACATTGTTATCTAAAGATAGATCTAAGCAAATGGCTTTAATTAAAGAAGGTGTAAATAACGAAGCACAAAATTTTGGTATAAATATTGTGGACGTAAGAATTAAAAGAGCTGATCTTCCTCAAGCAAATAGTGATGCAATATATAGAAGAATGCAGACTGAAAGGGAAAGAGAAGCAAAAGAATTTAGAGCAAAAGGTGCAGAGATGGCAGTTACAATTACGTCAACTGCGGACAAAGAAGTTACAGTAATTTTAGCAGATGCTCAAAAACAATCAGAAATTATGAAAGGGGAAGGTGACGGTTTAAGAAATAAAATATTTGCTGATGCCTTTGGTCAAGATCCTGAGTTTTTTGCTTTCTACAGAGCTATGCAGGCATATGAAAAAGCTCTTATTGGTGGTGAAACCTCTTTAATTTTATCACCTGATAGTGAATTTTTTAAATTTTTTGGAAATATAAAACCAGAAATCCAACAATAATTCTTAAATGCGTGAGCTAGTTATAGCTTTTGGTCTTTTTTTATTTATTGAAGGAATTTTATACGCCTTATTTCCAGCAAAAATGAAAAGTATGTTGAAAAAATTAGAACTAGTTAAAGATAGTCAACTTAGATCAGGTGGACTTATTTTTGCTGTAATAGGTTTTGTAATTATTTATTACATTAAGAGTTAATATGAATAAGATTAAACTTATATTCTTAACTATTGTTATATCGTTTACCTTTTCGTTAAATGTAAACTCTAAACCAGTTCCTGCTTCATTTGCAGATCTCGCAGAAAAATTAATGCCATCCGTAGTTAATATTTCCACAACTACTACAGTTGTAACTAATACAAATCCATTTCCTTTCCAGTTTCCACCAGGGTCTCCTTTTGAGGATATGTTTAAAGAATTTGGAACACCTCAGGAAAGACAATCTGCTGCACTAGGTTCTGGATTTATAATTGATGAGAAGGGAATTGTAGTTACAAATAATCATGTTATCCAAGATGCTGATGATATTATTGTTAGGGTAAATGGTGACCAAGAATTTAAAGCAAAGGTTCTAGGTGCTGACCCTCTAATGGATATTGCTGTTTTACAATTAGAAACAGATGAAAGATTTATACCAGTAGAATTTGGTGATTCTGATAAAGCAAGAATTGGAGATTGGGTGATAGCAATTGGAAATCCATTTGGATTGGGAGGTACTGTTACAGCTGGAATAATTTCGGCTAGAAATAGATCAATTGGATTATCAAGGTATGAAGATTTTATACAAACAGATGCTTCTATAAACTCTGGAAATTCAGGTGGGCCTCTGTTTGATATGGAAGGTAATGTAATCGGAATTAATACAGCAATTCTTGGACGTAACGGTTCTATTGGTATCGGATTTTCCATACCATCAAACAGTGCTCAAATTGTAATTAAACAATTAATTGAATTTGGCGAAACAAAAAGAGGTTGGCTGGGTGTTAGAATTCAAGATGTAACAAAAGAAATTGCTGAAGTTGAAAAATTAGACAAAGCACGAGGAGCATTAGTTGTTAGTGTTGCAGAAAATAGTCCTTCAGAAAAAGCAGGAATACAAGCTGGTGATATTATTTTAGAATTTAATAGAGAAAAAATAAATCAAATGAAAGAACTCCCGGCCATTGTAGCAAAAACAGAAGTTGGAAAAAAAGTTGAGGTTAAAATTTGGAGAGAAAAGAAAGAGATAATAAAAAGTGTTATTTTAGGAAGATTAGAAACTTCAGATGATTTCAAAATAAGTAAAAATCAAGATACTCAAAAACAAAATAAAGAGGAAATAATTGAAAGTTTAAGAATTGCAGTAAGACCATTAACTAAAGAAGATATTAAAAATAGAAATTTACCAAATCAGACAACAGGAGTTGTGATAACAAAAATTGCAAACAATAGCCCTGTAGCAAATTCAATAGAGCTTAACAGTATTATTATTGAAGCTCAGAAGAAAAAAATTAGATCAGTTAATGACTTAAGAGATATTACTAAAGAAGTTCTTAATTCAAATCAAAAGACAGTTTTACTCGCAATCTATAATAATCAAAATCAAAGACGATACATAGGTGTTAAGCTAGACTAGTAATGGATTTAAAATCCAAGATAATATTAATATCTGGACCCACAGCATCAGGAAAATCAAATTTTGCAATTAAAGTTGCAAAAAAAGTAGATGGAGAGATTATTAATGCAGATAGCATGCAAGTATACAAAGAGCTCAAAATCTTGTCAGCCAGACCAAATCCTAAAAAATATCAGAAAATAAAACATCATTTATATGGTTTTCAGGATGTAAGGAAAAACTTCTCTACAGGAGATTGGCTTAAGTTAGCAATTAAAAAAATTAAGGAAGTTCAAAAAAGAAAAAAAATTCCAATTTTAGTTGGAGGTACAGGTTTATACTTCAAAGCTTTAACTGATGGTTTAGTTAAAATACCAAATATTTCATTAAAATTAAGAAATCAAATTAGAGATTTGCAAAAAAAACTTGGACAAAAGAAGTTTTATGAAAAACTGTTAAAATTAGATCCATCCTCAAGAGGAAAAATAAATCCTACCGACACTCAAAGATCTATTAGAGCTTATGAAGTTAAAAAGTTTACAAAAAAATCCCTAACTGAATGGTTTAAAGACACAAAATCAAACTTTATAGAAGATGATTTCTTTAAGGTTTATGTTGACTTTCCTCGACAGGAACTAATTGAGCGCATCAATGTAAGAACAAGGGAGATGATAGAAAATGGAGCACTAAAAGAAGTAAAAGATTTCATAAAACTTAGGGTTAGAAAAGATAAAAGTGCCAACAAGGCCATCGGAGTTAACGAAATTAGAGAATATTTAAAAAAACAAAAAGATTTGAATGATACTAAAGAAAAAATTGCCATAAAAACTAGACAATACGCTAAAAGACAAAGCACTTGGGCTAGAGGTAACATGATAAGCTGGATAAAGTTAAAGCCACAAGACATAAATAAATTTTTGAAAAAAATTTAAAATTTTCATTCTTAAACTTGACCAATGAGTACAACTTCAGCTAGATTGCATAATGCCAAAATTATTTACTGGAGCAGAAATCGTATTTAAATGTCTTGAAGACCAAAACGTTGAACATATCTTTGGTTATCCAGGTGGTGCTGTTTTACCAATTTATGATGAGTTAAAAAATCATCCTTCTATAAAACATATTTTAGTAAGACACGAACAAGGTGCTGGCCACGCAGCTGAAGGATATGCAAGATCATCCGGAAAACCAGGAGTAGTTTTAGTTACATCAGGTCCTGGAGCTACAAATGTTGTAACTGCCTTAACGGATGCTTATATGGATTCAGTTCCATTGGTTTGTATTTCTGGTCAGGTTCCGACGCACTTAATTGGAACTGATGCTTTTCAAGAATGTGATACTACCGGAATTACAAGACCTTGTACGAAACACAATTGGTTAGTTAAAGATATAAATGATCTTTCAAAAGTTATGCATGAAGCTTTTAGAGTTGCAACAACAGGAAGACCTGGACCAGTTTTAATCGATATCCCAAAAGATATTCAGTTTGCAAAAACAAAATATAAAAAACCATACAAAGAAAAGAAATTAAATGGAAAATCACATAATAAATTTTCTCAAGATCAAATTGATGAATTAGTAAAATTATTAAGTAAATCTAAAAAACCAATAATTTATAGTGGTGGAGGAGTAATAAACTCAGGACCGAAAGCAAGTCAGGCTTTGAGAGAGTTTGTTGAGGTAACTGGTTTCCCAATAACTTCTACACTTCAAGGACTAGGTGCATACCCAGGAGATGATAATCAATTTTTAGGAATGCTTGGTATGCATGGTACTTACGAGGCAAACAATGCCATGCATGATTGTGATCTTTTAATTAATATTGGTGCAAGATTTGATGATCGAATTACTGGAAAAATAGATGAGTTTTCACCAAATTCAAAAAAGGTTCATATTGATATTGATCCATCATCAATTAATAAAATTATCAAGGTTGATCTTGCAATAGTTGGAGACGTTACGAGTGTCATCAGTAAAGTTAATAAAACAATTGCTAAAAGAAAAAATGGTCATAGCAAATCAAACAAATCAAACATAGCTAAGTGGTGGGAACAAATTGAAAAATGGAGAGAAAAAGATTCTCTTAATTTTGTAAATAGTGATGAAAGTATAAAGCCCCAACATGCCGTTCAAAGACTTTATGAATTAACTAAGGATAAAGATACTTATATTACTACTGAAGTTGGACAACATCAAATGTGGGCTGCTCAACATTATAAATTTAATAAACCAAACAGATGGATGACATCTGGTGGCTTAGGAACTATGGGATATGGATTGCCAGCAGCAGTTGGTGTTCAAATTGCTCATCCTGAAAAATTAGTAATAGATATTGCTGGAGAAGCTTCAGTTTTAATGACTATGCAAGAAATGTCTACAGCAGTTCAATACAATCTTCCTATTAAAATATTTATTTTAAATAATCAATATATGGGCATGGTAAGACAATGGCAGGAATTGCTGCATGAAAAAAATTATTCTGAAAGTTATTCTGAAGCATTACCTGATTTCATGAAAATGGCAGAAGCATATGGGTGCAAAGGAATTAAAGCAGACAATCCAGCTAAGCTTAATGATAAAATTCAAGAAATGATTGATTATAATGGACCAGTTATATTTGATTGTCATGTGGATCCTAACGAAAATTGTTTCCCAATGATCCCATCTGGAAAACCTCATAACCAAATGATCTTGGGTCCAAATGATCAAGAAGAAAAAAAAATCAAAGGAAAAGGCAAAGCCTTAGTATAATAATAATGCCTAAATCAAAGTCAGCTTATAGCATACCTACGAAGAAACAAAAACCAGATACGTATATTTTTGTGGTTTGGGTAGATAATGAGGCTGGAGTTCTTGCTCGAGTAGTTGGTCTATTTTCAGGTCGAGGATATAATATTGAGTCATTAGCTGTTGCTGAAGTTGATGCAGTTAAAAATATTTCAAGAATAACAATCGTCACTACTGGAACACCCCAAGTAATTGATCAAATAAGACTTCAATTAACTAAATTAGTACCTGTTCATAAAGTTGCCGAGTTTAAAAGAGAAGACAAGGGTGTAATATTTAAAGAGATGGCATTATTTAAAGTTGTAGGAAAAAGAAATAAAATTCAAAAATGCTTAAATGCTTGTAAAAAATTTAATCCCGTAATATTAGATGAGACAAAAACTTCAGCAGTAATTCAAATAACTGCTCTTAGAAGAGAAATTGATAAAATGAATAAAAAATTAAAGCCCTTAGGACTTATTAGTACTTCGAGAACTGGGGCAGTAGCTATGACTAGAGGTGCTAAAATATTTAATTAATCTAATAGGAGAGATGATATGAAAATGTTTTATGAAAAAGATGCAGATGTAAATCTGATTAAAAGCAAAAAAGTTGCTATTTTTGGTTATGGAAGTCAGGGACATGCTCACGCATTAAATTTAAAAGACAGCGGAGTAAAAGATATTGTTGTAGCTTTGAGAGAAGGTTCGTCGAGCGCAGCAAAAGCAGAGTCAAAAGGATTAAAAGTAATGAATTTATCAGATGCGGCTGAATGGGCAGATGTAGTAATGATTCTTACACCAGATGAACTTCAAGCAGAAATTTATAAAAATCATATTGAACAAAGAGTAAGAGAAGGAACAAGTATTGCATTTGCTCACGGTCTTAATGTTCATTACGATTTAATAAAAGCTAGAAAAGATCTAGATGTATTTATGGTTGCTCCAAAAGGACCTGGTCACTTAGTTAGAAGTGAATATGAAAAAGGAGGTGGAGTACCTTGTTTGTTTGCTGTACATCAAGATGGTTCAGGAAAAGCAAGAGACTTAGCTTTGTCTTATGCATCTGCAGTTGGTGGAGGAAGATCAGGAATTATCGAAACAACATTTAAAGATGAAGTTGAGACAGATTTATTTGGTGAACAAACTGTATTGTGTGGAGGTTTGGTTGAGCTAATTAAAAATGGTTATGAGACTTTAGTTGAAGCAGGATACGAACCAGAAATGGCGTATTTTGAAACAGTTCATGAAGTTAAATTAATTGTTGATTTAATTTATGAAGGTGGAATAGCAAATATGAATTATTCAATATCAAATACCGCTGAGTATGGAGAATATCAATCAGGACCAAGAGTAGTCAATAAACAAGAAACTAAAAAAAGAATGAAAGAAGTTTTAGCTGAAATTCAGTCTGGAAAATTCACCAAAGAATGGATGGATGAATGCAAAAATGGCCAAAAAAATTTTCTAGCTACAAGAGCTAAATTAGCCGAACATCCTGTTGAAAAAGTTGGTGCGGAACTAAGAGCTATGATGCCTTGGATTGGTAAGAAAAAATTAGTTGATAGTGATAAAAGTTAAATTTTATCAGTAAATTATTGCTACTATAATTCTAATATTTCACTTATACTTTTTTAAATAAATTTAAAAAAACGAGGGGAATAATGAAAACTAAAAATATAGTAAGAATACTATTGTCACTAGTTCTAGTATTCGGATTTTCTTCAGCATGGGCAAAAACTATTAAATGGTCTATGCAAGGAGACAGTCTAACACTAGATCCACATGCACAAAATGAAGGTCCAACTACTCAAGTGTCTAGACAAGTTTACGAAGCTCTAGTTCAAAGAGGCTTGGACATGAAAATAGGGCCTGCCTTAGCAACTAAATGGAAAGCTACTGATCCAAATACTTGGATTTTTACTTTAAGAGAAGATGCTAAGTTTTCAGATGGTTCTGGAATGACATCAGCAGATGTTGTTTTTAGTATATTAAGAGCCAAACAAAGAACATCTGACTTTAAAGAATATATTAGCACTGTCGCTAACGTTGAGGCGGTTGGAGATTATGCTGTTAAAATCACAACAAGTAAGCCAAATCCTATTCTTTTAAACCAACTATCGAACATATTTATAATGTCTAAAGCTTGGTCAGAAAAAAACTTCGCAATGTCACCACAGAACTGGGATGCAGGACAAGAAACATTCTCAGCTACTAATGCATTAGGAACTGGTCCTTTTAAAATTACTTTAAGAGAGCCAAATACTAAAACAGTGTTCAAAAGAAATAAACACTGGTGGGGTGAAATGAAGGATAAAAAAGTGACTCAAATTGAATTAATGCCTATTAAAAATGCAGCAACAAGAGTTGCAGCTTTATTATCTGGTGAGATTGATTTAGTTACTGATGCTCCTGTTCAAGACTTGAAAAGAATTGGATCTTCTTCAGGTCATAAAGTTGAAAGTACAGCTCAAATGAGAACAATTTTTTTAGGTATGGATCAAGCGGCCGACAAATTAAGAACTGGTAATACAGGTGATAATCCATTTAAGAAAAAAGAAGTAAGACAAGCTCTCTATCAAGCAATCGATATTGAAGCGATCAAGAAAAAAGTTATGAGAGGTTTGAGTGAACCAGCGGGAATTATAACTTTCCCAGGTGTTAATGGATATACAGCTGATCTTGATAAAAGATTACCTTACGATGTTGATGCTGCAAAAAAACTTTTAGCTGACGCAGGTTATCCTAATGGTTTTGATGTTGAGCTTAGATGTCCTAATGACAGGTACGTAAATGATGAAGCAATATGTACCGCTGTTGTTGGAATGTTAGGTAAAATTGGAGTTAACGTTAACTTATTTGCTCAAACTAAAAGTAAACATTTCAAAGAGCTTAAAGATAATCAAGGTGATTTCTATATGCTAGGATGGGGTGTACCAACTTTAGATAGTCACTATGTTTTCCATTATTTATATGAAACAGGTGCTAGCTGGAACAAAGTTAATTTTAGTAACGCAGATGTCGATGCTGCTATTAGAGTTATGGAAGGTGAAGTTGATTTAGATAAAAGAAATGCTGCAATTGCAAAAGCTTGGAAAATTGTAAAAGATGATATTGCTTATCTTCCTTTACATCACCAAGTAATTTCTTGGGCATCTAAAAGCAATGTTGATGTTCCTATCAGACCGAATAACGAACCGTTATTCAGAACTGCTAGTTTTAATTAATTAAAATTATTACAAGCCCTTTAAATTTTAAAGGGCTTGTAAGTTTAATCCTTCACAAATTGATAAAATATTTTTTTAAAAGGCTGTTTCAATCTGCTTTGGTGATGTTGGTTGTCGCTTTTGTATCTTTTTCATTATTTAATTTTGTTGGAGATCCAATTAATAACATGGTTGGAGAAGAGACTTCTGATGAGGAAAGAGCAGAATTAAGAGAAACACTAGGTTTAATGGATCCAATTCATGTGCAATTTTCAAGATTTATAGTTAATGCTTCTAAGGGCGAGTTTGGAATTTCATATCAATTAAGAAGACCTGTTTCAGAATTAATAGTTGAAAGATTGCCTGCAACTATTGAACTTGTTGTTATTTCTGCGCTAATTGCACTTGTAACTGGCACGTTATTAGGAGTTTATACTGGCATAAATCGAAAAGGCTTTTTAAGTGATTTAGTTTTGGCAGTCTCCTTGTTGGGGGTTTCGCTCCCAACATTTGTAATTGGTATATTATTTATATATTTGTTTGCAGTAATCTTAGGAATATTACCTTCCTTTGGAAGAGGAGAAGTTGTTGATTTAGGTTTTTGGACTACAGGATTTTTAACAGTCTCTGGACTTAAAGCAATTATACTTCCTTCAGTAACATTAAGCCTTTTCCAAATGACTTATATCATCAGACTTGTACGAGCAGAGATGATGGAAATACTACAAACAGATTATATTAAATTTGCACGTGCTCGAGGTATTAGTGAAAATAGTATTAAGTATAAACACGCATTAAAAAATGGATTGATACCAGTAATAACTATAGCAGGAATAAATATTGGAACTCTAATTGCGTTTTCAATTATTACTGAAACTGTTTTTCAATGGCCTGGTATGGGCTTCTTATTTATTCAAGCAGTACAATTTGTCGATATACCAATCATGTCAGCTTATTTAGTTTTTATAGCTTTTGTTTTCGTGATGATAAATTTTATAGTCGATATTCTTTATTATTTAATTGATCCAAGAATAAGAGTTAAAGGAGATGTTGCAAGTGGATAAAAAATCATTAAGTACTTGGGAAAGAATAAAAGATAGTGATATTTATCATAGCTTTATTAAATCTCCTACAGCGGTTGTATCATCTACTATTTTGTTTATAATTTTTTTCTGCTCTTTTTTTGTTGAGCTCATTACACCTTACAATCCTTTTGATCCATCCTCCTTATCTCTTATGGATGCATTCACACCACCATCATGGACAGATGATGGTCTAGCTAAATTTATTTTAGGTACCGATGGACAAGGAAGAGATATGTTGTCTACAATTTTATACGGATGTAGAATTTCTCTGATTGTAGGTTTTTCCGCAATAATCTTTAGTTTAATTCTTGGAGTTGGATTAGGATTAACAGCTGGATTTTTTGGTGGAAAATATGAAATGATAGTAATGAGACTAACAGATGTTCAGTTAACAGTACCAAGTATTTTGATGGCATTGTTGGTTGATGGAATAGCAAGAGGATTAATCTCAAGAGAAATGCATGATGAAATGGCAATTTATGTTTTAATATTTGCTATTGGAATTTCAGAATGGCCACAATTTGCAAGAGTTTCTAGAGCTGCAACTTTAGTAGAAAAAAATAAAGACTATGTTTCAGCATCAACAATAATTGGGGTTTCAAATATAGTCATTATGTTTAAACATATCTTACCAAATATTTTAAGACCAGTTTTAGTAATTGGAACTATTGGTTTAGCACTTGCTATTTTAGCTGAGTCTACTTTAAGTTTTTTAGGAGTTGGCGTACCCCCAACAACACCTTCTTTAGGGACATTGATACGACTAGGTAATGACTTTTTATTTTCAGGAGAATGGTGGATTACTTTTTTTCCAGCAATTTTCTTAGTTATTTTAGCATTTTCAATAAATCTATTAGGGGATTGGATGAGAGATACTTTAAATCCAAAATTAAAAAAATGACATTTTTAAAAATAAACAATCTTAGTGTTGATTATCAAATGAGAAAAGAAACAGTTAACGCTGCTAAAAATGTAAATATTGAGGTAAACAAAGGAGAAATTTTAGGATTAGTTGGAGAGTCTGGTTCAGGAAAAAGTACAGTAGGAAACGCTATTATAAATTTAATAGATGAACCAGGTAAGGTATCTAGTGGCTCAGTTATTTTAGGTGATCTTAACATTCATGAAAATTCTGAAAGTATTTTTAAATATAGGGGAAATAAAATTGGATTGATATTTCAAGATCCCCAAACTTCACTTAACCCAATTCTTACAGTGGGTGAACAGTTAATTGAAACAATTCAAACTCATCTTAAATTAACCAAAGAAGAAGCAAAAAATAAATCTATAAATTTATTAAAAGAGGTTGGTATAAAAGATGCTGAGACAAGATTTGATAATTACCCTCACCAATTTTCAGGTGGAATGAGACAGCGAGTAGTAATTTCTTTAGCTCTATGTTGCGAGCCAGAATTGTTAATTGCAGATGAGCCAACAACTGCGTTAGATGTATCTATTCAATCTCAGATTTTAGAACTTATTAAAAAATTAACAAAAGAAAGAAATCTTGCTGTTATCTTAATTACTCATGACATGGGAGTTATAGCTGAGACAGCAGATCGTGTAGCAGTTATGAAAAGTGGTAATTTGGTCGAAATCGGTGAAACAAAAAAAATATTAACTAAGCCACAAGAAAATTATACTAAAAGTCTAGTAAGTTCAGTTCCACCAACTAACAAAAAAATTTCAAGATTTGTGATTGTAGAAAAAGAATATAAGAATACAAAAGAAAATAATATCAAAATATTAAATAGATGGTCAAAGAAAGAAATTATAAACCAAAGTCTTGTAGAAATAAAAAATCTAAACAAAAGTTTTGATGATAATTTTTTTACAGAAAATTCTAAAAATTCTGTTATGGCTGTTAATGATGTTTCATTTGAAATAAAAGAGGGTGAATCTTTTGGTTTAGTAGGAGAAAGCGGGAGCGGAAAATCTACAATTGCTAAAATGATTGTAAATTTATTTAAACCTACTTCTGGAGATATCTTCTTTGATAACGTTTGTATTACAAAAATAAAACAAAGATCCGAATTAATGAAATTTAGAAAACAAATTCAAATGATATTTCAAGATCCTTACTCTTCTCTCAATGGAAGATTAAAAGTAAAAGATATAATTGCAGAACCAATTACACTTCACAACCCATCAATATCAAATATAGATTTAAATAATTATATTTATGATTTACTTGAGTCTGTAGAATTAACTCAAAAATCTGCAGATCGATATCCACATGAATTTTCAGGAGGACAGAGACAAAGAATATCAATTGCAAGAGCACTTGCTACACAACCAAGACTTTTGGTTTGTGACGAACCTACCTCTGCTTTAGATGTAAGTATCCAAGCCCAAATATTAAATTTACTTAAAGATCTTCAGGAACAATTAAACTTGACAATTTTGTTTATAAGTCACGACTTACCTGTTGTTAGACAAATGTGCGATAGAATTGCAGTCTTAAAAGATGGCAAATTGTGTGAGGTTTCAAACACTGAGGATTTATTTTTAAAACCCGGCCATCAATACACAAGAGAACTTTTAAGGTTAATGCCTAAAATTGAGTCTATTTATAATTAATTTTTCTCAAGCCTAAAATGGTCGATTAAAAGTGATTATTTAACTAATTATTTTGCAATCTCTCTTATAGATTGTATTATAGATTTTCTAAAAATTTTAGTTATGAGCAATAAAGATAGAGTCTTTATATTTGATACTACTATGCGTGATGGTGAGCAATCGCCAGGCGCTTCTATGAGTTTAGAAGAAAAAATTCAAATCGCTAGAGTGTTTGATGAATTAGGTGTCGATATAATTGAAGCAGGTTTTCCTATAGCTTCACCTGGGGATTTTGAGGCTGTTTCAGAAGTAAGTAAAATTTTAAAAAACTCTATTCCTGCAGGGCTTTCAAGACACTCAGTAAAAGATATTGATAGAGCTTATGAAGCTCTAAAACATGCACCACGATTTAGAATACATACATTTATTTCTACAAGTCCATTACACATGAAGCATAAATTAAATCTGTCTCCAGAAGATGTTTATGAATCAATTGGAAAACATGTTGCTTATGCAAGAAAGTTTACTGATGACGTTGAATGGTCTTGCGAAGATGGAACAAGAACTGATATGGATTACATGTGTAAAACTGTAGAGCTTGCAATTAAAAATGGAGCTACAACAATTAATATTCCTGATACAGTTGGTTACACAATACCATCTGAGTTTACTACAATTATAGAAACTTTATTAAATAAAGTTCCAAATATTGATAAAGCAATTTTATCGACTCATTGTCATAATGATTTAGGTTTAGCAGTAGCTAACTCATTAGCTGGAGTTCAAGCTGGAGCAAGACAAATTGAATGTACAATAAATGGATTAGGAGAAAGAGCAGGAAATGCTGCTCTCGAGGAAGTTGTTATGGCAATTAAAACAAGACCTGATTTAATGCCATACGAAACTGGAATTAATACAACACTTTTAAGTAAAGCCTCAAAAATTGTTTCAAACGCAACAGGATTTCCTGTTCAATATAATAAAGCTATCGTTGGAAAAAATGCTTTTGCTCATGAAGCAGGAATTCATCAAGATGGAATGTTAAAAAATAGACAAACATATGAGATAATGACACCTGAAAGTGTAGGGGTTAAGCAAACATCCTTAGTTATGGGAAAACATTCTGGAAGACATGCATTTAAAGATAAATTAAACAGTTTAGGTTATCCAGATTTAACTGACGATGTAGTAGGAAATGCATTTGCAAAATTTAAAGTATTAGCAGATAAAAAAAAACATGTTTACGATGAAGATATTATTGCCTTGGTAGATGATAGTCTAATTGTAGATAACAAAGTGAATGCAATTACTCTTAAATCTTTAAAAGTTTTTGCCGGAACAGGAGAACCACAAAAAGCAGAAATGACTCTGGATGTTTATGGTAATGTTAAAAACGCAACAGAAACTGGAGATGGTCCAGTGGATGCAATATTCAAATGTATTAAAACGTTATATCCTCACGATGTTAACTTGCAGCTTTATCAAGTTCATGCAGTGACAGAGGGAACAGATGCACAAGCAACAGTAAGTGTAAAAATAGAGGAAAAGGGTAAAACAACCGTAGGTCAAGCAGCTGATACAGATACTTTAGTTGCATCAGCAAATGCATACATTAACGCATTAAATAAAATGATAATTAAACGAGATAAAACAGCTCCAATGGAGCAAGAAAGCCAGAAAGTAAGAGGGATATAATGGGATTATTCGATAGCGTAAAAAAAATATGGAGCCAAGATATGGCGATCGATCTTGGAACAGCAAATACACTAGTTGTTTTAAAGGGACAAGGGGTAGTTCTAAATGAGCCATCTGTTGTCGCGATAGTTGATCAAGGTGGAAAAAAAAATGTATTAGCAGTTGGAGATGAAGCAAAAACAATGCTTGGAAGAACTCCTGGAAATATAAGTGCAATAAGACCTTTAAGAGACGGTGTAATTGCTGATTTTATAGTTACTGAAGAAATGATTAAACATTTTATAAAAAAGGTTCATAAAGGGAGTACTTTTGCAAATCCCAGAATTTTAATTTGTGTACCAACTGGATCAACACCAGTTGAAAGAAAAGCAATTCAAGATAGTGCTTTAGCAGCAGGTGCGAGAAGAGTTCAATTAATTGAAGAACCAATTGCAGCAGCTATTGGAGCAAATCTACCAATCTCAGAAGCAACTGGCTCAATGATTGTAGATATCGGAGGTGGCACAAGTGAAATTGCAGTTATGTCTTTAGGTGGATTGGTTTATTCTAAATCTTTAAGGGTTGCAGGTGACTCTATGGATACAGCGATAGTAGATTATATGAGAAAAGAATATAATTTGTTAATCGGTGATACCACTGCAGAAAAAATAAAAAAAGAAATGGGTACAGCTGTCCCAACTGGAACAAACACTTACCCAGTCAAAGGTAGAGATTTAAGATCAGGTACTCCAAAAGAAGTAAATATTACAGAAGAAGATACTGCAGAAGCATTAAACGATATTATGAAACAAATGGTTAGTGCAATAAAAGATGCCTTAGAAAATACACCTCCCGAGTTATCAGCTGATTTAGTTGATATGGGTTTAACTTTAACAGGCGGCGGTGCTTTGCTAAAAAATATCGATAAAAGGTTTTCTAAAGAAACAGGTTTACCAGTTCATATAGCAGATGATCCATTATCATGTGTAGCCGTTGGTACAGGTAAAGCTTTGGATCAAGAAGAAACTTTTTCTACTATGTTGACTGAATATTAGAAAAAATGGCTACTGGCAGAGATGATTTTGTAATTGCCATTAGGTCAGCTTTTTTAAAAAAAAAAGACAAACAAAAATTTTCATTACTTACTCTAATTTTTATATCAATTTTTGTAATTGTCTTAAGTAATTTTAATTTTAAAGCAATACAATTTGTTAAATTAGTAATTAATGAAGTAATTTATAGATCATCACATATTATATCAATTCCAGAAAATAATTTAAAAGAAATAACTTCTAAAATCAAATCACATATGGATTTATATGAAAGTTATCAGAAAGAATTGATCAAAGTAGAAAATTCTGAGCAACTTAGATTACAAAATGAGTTTTTAATTACAGAAAATAAAAAACTTAGAGACTTACTTGATGAAAGTATAAATTCAGAAGAAATATTTGCCAGAGTTTTAATTGATAAAGATAGCCCCTATTTAAAATCAATAGTTTTAAACAAAGGTACTAAAGATAAAGTAAAAATTGGAATGGCTGTTATTGATGAGGTTTATTTAGTTGGACAAATTATTGAAGTAAACTTTAGTAATTCCAGAGCATTACTCTTATCTGATCTAAATAGTAAAATTCCATCTGTTTTAGAGCCAGATGATATACAGGCCGTAGTTTCTGGGACAGGAGGCAATTTTGGGACAATCGAACATACCCAAATTGATTATAAAGATGCATTTAAAAATAAAGAAATTATTGCCTATACATCTGGACTCGGAGGGCTTTTTAAACCAGGGATACCTATAGGTAGAATAGACAATAGTTCGGAGGGACAAATAAATTTTTTTTCTGATTTCACTCAATTAGATTATGTAAAAATTGTCTCTTATAAATTTGGTGGAGAAAAATAATGTCATCACTAAACAAGAGTCCATTTTTAAGAATATTTTTGTCTTATCTTCCTATAATAATGTTATTTTTTTCTGTATTTAATGAATTTGATTTTAATTATTTAAAACTTGATTATTTTGCTTTTAATTTTGTTCATTTATTAATTTTCTTTTGGACTTTAAGAAATCCTGATCAATTGGGTTATCTTGCAATTTTCTTTGCGGGTATCATTAATGATGTTGTGATAGGAATACCAATAGGAATTAGTAGTTTTTGCTATCTTATTCTTTGCTCAGTAACTGCTTACATAAGAAATATTACATTATCACCAAATTTTATTAAAGACTGGATATCATTATTATTTACGATTTTATTAATAAACTCAATTCAAGTAATTATTTTGGATTTAGTCTTTTTAATTAAAGTTGATTACACTAATTATTTAATTAATTCTGGATTTACCTTTTTATTTTATCCAATATTTTTTTTATTTTTTAATTTTTTAAACGAAAGAATTTCATATCAAACAAATGATCAAATCTAATTCAGGAATAAGAAAAACTGATGTAATTAATAGACGAATGTTCATAATCGGAGCAGCAAAAATAGTAGTTTTTTCTGGTATCATTGCTCGTTTATTTTCTCTACAGATTAATGAAAATAAAAAATATCTTACTCTATCAGATAAGAATAGAATTAGAGAATGGAAACTTCCACCCACAAGAGGAAATATAGTAGACTACTTTGGAAATGTAATTGCAGGTAATTTAAAAGTT
>CACDLV010000007.1 GCA_902553675.1 uncultured Pelagibacteraceae bacterium | reverse complement strand
CAGTTCTTTAATAAAAAAATTTAAAAATATTAAAGGTCAGTTTGGAGCAAAATTTATGGTTAAAAGACTCAAAAATAGAACAAATTTTATTAAAACTATTAGTATTAAATCTTTTAAAGATTTTGATAAAGCCTCAGATTTTAGAAGCTGATCTAGTAATTTTAATTCTAAAAAGTAAAAGAATTACTAAAATAATTAAAAATATAAGTGGTTTGAAAAATATTGTTTTTGACAACCAAATATAATGAAGTACGCCAAAAATCCCAATTATATAAATTAACCTATGAATTTTTTTCCAATTTTGTTTTAACAGTCTAACCATTCTCTCAGATGAAGTTACAGCAAGTGGGATTAATAACAGCCAAGCTGAAAATCCTATAAAGATATACTTCTTTTTTAAAACATCGTTTATCAGTGGCTCAAAATCAAATCTGTAATCAAGACCAACATAACTTAACATATGAATAGATGCATAAAAAAAAGTGAACAAACCAAGCATCCTTCTAAATTTGATCCACTCTACTGATTTTGTGATTTTTTTCAGTGGTGTCATTGAAAGAGTTAAAAGAATAAATATCAAAGTCCATTCTCCAAAATGATTTACGATTCTATCAACTGGCTCTGGACCTAATTGATCAAAAATTATTTGATAAGAAATTATATAAATTGGCCAAAGAGAAAGAACAAAAACCAGAGTTTTAGAATATCTTCTCAATTTAATTTAGAAATTTTTTTTTAAATCCATACCGCTATAGAGACTTGCAACTTCGTCTCCATAACCATTAAACATTAAGGTCTTTACTCTAGGTGCCCAAACACCTTCACCTATTATTCTTTCAGTTGCTTGAGACCATCTTGGGTGATCAACATTAGGATTAACATTTGAGTAAAATCCATATTCTCTAGGTGAAGCCCACATCCATGAAGAGGTAGGCATGTTTTCGACAAATTTAATTTTAACAATAGCTTTTGCACTTTTAAAACCATACTTCCATGGAATAAAAATTCTTAGTGGTGCTCCGTTTTGATTAGGGAGTTTTTTACCATATAAACCTGTCACAACTGTTGTTAAAGCATGCATGGCTTCATCAATTCTTAAACCTTCATTGTAAGGCCAGTTTAAAACAGGGTATCTTTGACCTTTCATTTGTGCAGGGTCATATACACTTTCAAATTCAACAAATTTTGCTTTATTAGTTGGATTTACTTTTGATAGTAATTTACTTAAAGAAAAACCCATCCACGGAATTACCATTGACCAACCTTCAACACACCTTAATCGATATATTCTTTCCTCAGAAATAAACATTTCTGAGATTTCTTCCATAGATAATTTTATTGGTTTTTCTACCTCACCTTCAATAGATATTTCCCAAGGAGTTGTTTTAAATATTTGAGAATTTCTATGAGGATCACTTTTAGATGTTCCAAACTCATAATAATTATTATAAGTCGTGATATCTTTATAACTTGTTAATTTATCTCTCTGACTTGCTAAAGATTTATTTACAAAAGGTATACTAGACATAGCTAGTGAGCTTGCACCAAGACCTATAGATTTAATGAAAGATCTTCTTTTTTTATATATATATTCTGGTGTAATTTCTGAATTTTTAAATTTTATCATTTTAATTATTTAGAGATACTCCTTTCAACCACTCACTATCCTCATTTTCATAATGTTCTTTTTTCCAAATAGGAGATCTTTTTTTAATTTCTTCAATTATATATCTAGATAACACAAAAGCTTGATCTCTATGTTTGCAAGCTACACCAATAATGATGCTTTTTTCTTTTAAACCCACATATCCTTTAACATGCTCAATAAATACTGCTTTTTCTTTTATATTTAGCTTGTTATCGGCTTCTTCATAAATTTCTTCAAAACTTTTTATAACCATACTTTCTTTTGCATCATAGGTAATACCAGTAACTGTTTTATTTTCATTTAAATCTCTTACAGTCCCAACAAAATATATTACAGCGCCAAATTTCGATTGATTTAAAAAATTTTCTGCTTTTGAAATTTCTATCTTCTCATTTTTTGAAGCATCAATAATTTTAGTATGTAGCATTAACCGCCTCCTATAGGAGGTATAATGCTAAAGTTTTGTTTTTTAACTATTTTATAATTGTCTGAGACAATTTTATCATCAGACGAACAAAAAGCTGATGATTTAATAATTTTTTTAAAAGTTTCATTTCCTTTAAATTTCATATCAATAAACTCTATCATTTGGTTTCTAAGATCTTTTATTGAGGAATTTTCAATTAATTCAAAGTCTAAATGGGATTTATTACTCAATTCTCTAGCTGCGCCAAATAGTTCAACTGATATTTTCATTAAAAAATATTTTTTAAAAAATCTGGGAGACCGTCAGGGTTTTTCCATAATCCACTTTTTCCACCTTCTTTAATTAATAATTTTACGTTATCAATTTTAAGATGTGGATTTACTATTTTGCTTAAATCATAAATTGTGATTAAGGCAGAGTTAACACCCATTATAGCTTCCATTTCAACACCTGTTTTTGCTATTGCAGAAACTACGCAAAACACTTCTAATGAACTGTCTAATTCATTCATAATTATTTTAGTGGCCGTATGGTCAATTGGAAGTGGGTGACAAAGAGGAATAAGTTCACTTGTTTTTTTTACACCCAACACAGCTGATACCTCAGCTAAAGTAATAGGATCTCCTTTAGGCATCTTCTTATTTTTAATTAGATCAAAAACCTCTTTTCCAACATAAATTTTACCTGACGCAAGTGCTCTTCTAAAAGTTTCTTTTTTTGAAGAAACATCAACCATATTGAAAGAGTTTTTTTGAAATATTTCTTTCGCCCAATCTTTAAGTTCTTCTTGATTTATAATTTTTAATTTTGACATTAGCCACCCGTGGTAGATAAATTTTTAGTTAAACCAGTTTTGCCAAGTTCCAAATGGTGAGATTCTTTTTTAAATTTCATTTGTCCCATTATAAGATCTTGTAATTCTTCAATTTGATCATCTTTTTGTAATAAATGTCTTATACTTATTCCAGTATTTCCAAATAGGCATAATCTAAGATCTCCTCTTGATGTAATTCTTAATCTATTACAGCTTCTACAAAAATCTTTAGAGTAGGGTGCTATAACTCCAAATTTCCCTTTATATTCTGGATTGATATAATTTAGTGACGGCCCAGCATCTTTACCTAAGGTTTGATAAATCCAATTATTTTTATTTAAATATTCTTTGAAAATTTTTGAAGATACATGATATTTTTTAAAATAATCTAGGTTATCACCTGTTTGCATTAGTTCTATATATCGAAAATCCACTTTGTTTTTTTTTTTATAAATTCTCCCCAAGACTCAAAATCTTTGTCTGATGCATTTATTCCATTTAAAAGAACTGCATTTATCTTAATATTTTCAAAATTTAAATCTTGTAGGATGTTAATTCCTTTTAAAATCTCTGGTAATCGATCATGGCCTGTAACATTTTTAAATGTATTTCTATCTAGACTATCAACGCTAATATTAATGCCGTTTAAGCCACTATCTACTAACATCTTTGCTTTTTCATCTAAATGATAACCGTTTGTCGTAATTACAACTTTTTTTATTCCAGCTTCATTTTTTAAGATCTTGATTATATCAAAAAAATCTTTTCTTACTGTTGGTTCGCCTCCAGTAAGTCTAATTTTGCATACACTCAATTTTGAAAAAACTTTTGCTAGACGTCTAATTTCCTCTAAGTGAAGAAATTTTCTATTATCGCTCTTATCAACTTGATAACCATTGGGTAGACAATAACCACATTTAAAATTACATACATCGGTAATCGAAAGTCTTATATATGGAAAAGACCTACCAAAACTATCTCTTAACATTTTCATTTAAGTTAAAGCTATCATAATTAATAAAATTAATCATGATAGAATTAACTTAAAATCTAGCTTTAACCTGCTGGTTTATAATTAGCCATAGCTTTTGATGCCATGCTGGCAGCTTTGCCCATATCCATTTCCTCTAATATGGTAAAATTTGTTATAGCTCCAGAAGCTTCAACTGCTAGCTTAACTGCTGCTGCACCTTCAAATCCAATACTACCACTCACAACTCCTACAAAATCATAAGCTCCTCTTGTGATCATAAAAGATTCCATCTTTCCTCCTACTGCCTCTGATAAAGCAGTAGCTGCTGCAGCTCTGTCTTGATCCGGATTACCTATAAATCCTTTAAAAGCTTGAGCTGTATAATTGCCCATTACTATAAATTTAGCCATAGTTACCTCCTTCTTATAAATTAACATTATAGAAGAAAAATAATTAATGAAAAAATCAAATATTAGTTATGTGGATTTTAAATATAATAATTTCAACTATTACTAGACACTTTAATGCATTAAAATACTATAAAACTTAACTTTTATATGAACAAAATTCTAACCAAAAATGAAATAAAAAAATTTAAAGAAGATGGCGCAATATTTCTAAAAAACAAATTTGATATTAATTGGATTAATAAACTTAAGACAGGTATAGAAAAAGATATTTCTAATCCTAGTCCTAGATTTAAATCTCACACAACCAAAAAAAATGTTCCAGCTTATCTAGAGGATTACTGGACTTGGCATTTAATTCCTGAATTTAAAGAATTTGTTTACAAATCACCTTATGCACAGATAGCTGCAGAATTAATGTCCGCAAAAAAAATTAATTTAGTAATGGATAATTGGTTTTTGAGAGAGGCAGGATCAAAATCTTCAACACCTTTTCATCACGATATCAGTTATTTTGATATGGATGGAACAATGTGTGTTTTGTGGCTTCCACTGCAACCAACAAAAAAAAATGAGGGAGTTGTTTGGGTGAGGGGCTCACATTTATGGAATAAATTTTTTTTGAGAGTTTTGTTTAAGGATGGACATAAAATTGAAGGTAATGAATGTTTAGTCAATGGAAAAAAATATGAATTACCTCCTGATATTTTAGGAAATAAAGATAAATATGAGTTTTTACAATGGGATTGCGAATTAGGGGATGCAGTAGTTTTCGATATGAGAACACTACATGGAAGTTTGAATGAGAGTATTCCTGATAAAACTTTAAGCCGATATACATTAAGAGTTTCTAAAGAGGATGCAAAAATAAGTTATGATGGAGATTGGACAAGTTTTAATTATAGGAAAGCAATGCAAGAAGCAGGTTATAAAAATGGAGATCCTGTTGAGGGAGAAATGTTCCCTACACTATACGAAGCTTTAGATTAATTGTTAATCCTATTCATTTCTTCAAGTTCAACTTCAAGCTTATCAAGCTCTTCACCACCAGCCATCATCCCTAAAAGCTCCTCACGACTAATATCTTTTTTATTAAAAGTTCCTAAACTTTTACCTCTATTTAGAACTGTGAAACTATTTCCAACTGGATATGCATGATGAACGTTATGTGTAATTAAAATTACAGCTAATCCTTGCGAAGCTGCTTTTACAACATATTTTAAAACCATTGAGGCTTGATGAACACCTAATGCAGAAGTTGGTTCATCTAAAACTAAAACTTTTGCTCCAAAATATATAGCTCTTGATATTGCTAAACATTGTCTTTCACCTCCAGACATTGTTCCTACAGCTTGTGAAGGATCTCTTACGTCAATTCCAATTTGACCCATTCTCTCTGCAGCAATTTGATTTGCTTTTTCAATATCAAAAGTTTTTAAAAATGGCGGTCCCTTTAATGGTTCTCTTCCCATAAAAAAGTTTCTTGTAACACTCATCAATGGAACTAAAGCTAAGTCTTGGTAAACCGTTCCAATTCCCATATCCAAAGCATCTTTTGGTGAGTCAAAAACAGTTTTTTTACCTTCGATTACTATTTCACCTTCATCAGGTTTATGAACACCAGCTAAAGTTTTAATCAATGTAGATTTACCAGCACCATTATCCCCAAGTAAGCACATGATCTCACCTTTTTTTAATTTCATAGTGACATCTTTTAGTGCAATTACTTTTCCAAAAAATTTACTAATGTTATTAAACTCTATTAAATTTTCTGTCATTATTTAGTCTCTGTTACTCGTTTTCTAATATAATTATTAAACACAACAGCAATTAACATCATTGCTCCTAAAAATACTTTAAACCAATCAGTATCAACATCTGTGTAAAATATTCCCATAGATACAGTTCCAAATATTAATGCACCAAAAGCTGCACCAATTGCAGAACCATAACCTCCTGTTAATAAACATCCACCAACAACTGCTGCTGCAATTGCCTCTAATTCTTTTAAATTTCCTCTCATAGTATCTGCAGAACCAGCATCTAAAACTTGAATAGTTGCAAAAATAGTAGCTGCAACTGCTGTTCCAATAAATAAACTTATTTTAACTCTTCCAACAGGCACACCAACATTTGTTGCACCGTTCTTGTCTCCTCCTGATGCAAAAATCCAATTTCCATATCTAGTCTTCATTAAAATCCATGTTGCAAAAAGGGTAGCTGCAATAAACCATATTACTGAAGGTGGAATACCAGTAGCTAATGGAGTCCCATCAGTTCTTAATGCAATTAAATTCATTGAACCTAACCAAGTGAACAACCATTTGAATGTATCAGTTGCAAACATCCACGCGATTGGATCATTCTCAATTAAAACTCTTAAACCAGGAACTTGAGTTCTTCCTGTAATTAATCTTGTGATTGCTAATGTAGCACCTCTTAAAATAAACAACATTGCTAGAGTTACGATAAAAGATGGAAGTCCAGTTCTAACAACAAGGATACCATTGAAGTATCCAACTAGTATCGCCATCGCAAAAGCAAAAATAATACTTACCCACAAAGGCCAACCCCAATAAATTGCAGGTATTGCTATACAAATTCCTGCAAAACCAATCATGGATCCAATTGATAAATCAAATTCACCACCAATCATTAGCATTGCTGCTGCAATTGCAATTATTCCTAAATTTGCAGAGACATCTAAAAAGTTTAGAGTTCCATAAGCACTAAACATTCCTGTATCACCTGCAACTATTCCAAAAAATATGAATACTAAAATTGCACCACCAACAGCACCTAATTCAGGTCTATTTAAAAGCAATCTTAGTTTTGATACTTCTTTAAGTCTTTCGTCTTGACCTGAAGTTTTTTTTGATGCGATACTTTTTGCTTTATCTGACATTAATTTGAATTTTTTTTAGAAAAAAGGCCTAACTAAAAGTTAGCTAGGCCTTTTAAAGTATTTTTTATCTGTAACCTTGAGCTGCCCACTTAATTACTTTAGCAGCATTGTCAGGAGTTACGAAACCAGGACCAGTCATAACTACTCCAGCTGGCATAGTTCCATATCTCATGTACTGACCAAAAATTGCTATTGGTAAGTAACCTTGTAGGTATTGTTGTTGGTCAATTAAAAACTCTACTTTACCTGCAGCAGCAGCTTTTAACATTCCAGGTGACATATCAAATGTACCAAGTTTAACAGAACCAACTTTCCCTGCAGCTTCTAAAGCTTTAAGAGCAGCTTCACCTGCAAGACCAGCACCTAAAGTTAGGATAGTGTCATATCCACCACCTAATTTAGCAGCAACAGCTTTTTGAATTTCTGTTGGGTCATTAGAAGTTCCTAAGATGTCAACTGATCCACCAAAACCTTTTTTGAATCCAGCACATCTTCTGTCTAGCGCAACGTTTCCAACTTCGTGGTTAACACATAATGCTTTTTTACCACCAGCAGCTTTCATTTTTTGTCCGCCACCAACACCAGCTTCAAATTCAGTTTGTCCAACGTGAGCACTGATACCTAGTGATGCAAAGTCATCTGAACCAGAGTTCATTGAAATTACTGGGATACCAGCAGCGATAGCAGCTTTAACAGATTTTCCTAAAGCAGCAGCATCTGGAAGAGTAATCACAATACCTTTTGGTTTTTGTGAAACTGCGTTGTCAATTAATTTAGCCATTTCAACCATGTCGAAAGTAGCGGGTGCAGTGTACTTGCAAGATATTCCCATATCCGCACATCCTTTATCTACACCATTCTTAGCAACAGACCAAAACGGGTCGTTAGCTTGTCCGTGAGATACAACGATCACATCTACCGCTAAAGCAGACACTGAAAGCATAACCCAAGCAACAAAAGCTAAAAATGATTTATATAATGTTTTCATTTATTTCCCTCTCGTTTAAATAAAAGTTAACTTTTTATGCGCGGACGTTAACATAAAAAAAAGTAGGTTGTAAAGGTGTCACGGACAATATGTATAGAAAATATACATATCTTAGAATAATTATAATTTAGAATTAAAACTTAATTTTTATTTGTTTTCTTTGTTTTAAGGACTGTGAAGCGGCTTTAGCAATAATCAAAGCTCTTCTTCCATCCTCAAAACTTGAAATTGGGGACTTTTTTTTTCTTGAATATAAAGCTAATTCATCAAGTTGAAGCCTGTAAGCATCAACATATCTATCTATAAAAAAATTTAAAAGTGGTTTTTTCTGTGATGTGTTGTTTTTTGTAAAAATCTCTGTTTCATTCTCACTTTTATTTCCAGATATTAACATTCCTTTTGAGCCAAATAACTCTACTCTTTGATCGTACCCGAAGCTACAGTGTCTAGAATTTGTAATTATACATTGTACGCCTTTTATTGATTTCAAAAGACATGAAGCTAGTTCATAATCTTTAATTTTATCAAATCTTTTATCTGAAATATTACTAGCTGTGGTAAAAATATTTTCTATCTCATCTTTTTCCAAATAAAATCTTAACAAATCAAAGTCATGAATCATCATGTCCTTAAATATGCCACCGGATACTTTTAAATAATTTAATGAAGGTGGGGCAGGATCCCGGCTGGTGATAATTATTTTTTCTAGTTTTCCAATTTTTCCTTTTCTTAATTCTTGTTTTATTGAACTATGTCCTGGGTCGTACCTTCTGTTAAAACCTAATTGTATTTTAGGTTTAAACTTTTTGATCTCTTTTGAACATTTATTAACCTTATCAATGTTTAAATCTAAAGGTTTTTCACAAAAGACTACTTTTTTATATTTTGCTGCCTCTTTTATAAATTTAATATGAGTAGAAGTACTAGATGCAATAAATATTAAATCTATATTTTTATCTCTAAAAGCTTTTTCAGGGTTACCTATATTAATTGTATTAAATTTTCTTGAAATATTTTTCGCTAACTTCTTACTGATATCAAAAGTATATTTTAATTTGAAACTTTTATGATTTATTAAGTTTTCAGCATGCATTTGACCTATTCTACCTAGACCAAGTAATGCTACGTTTATTTGATTTTTACCCATTTTTTACTTTTTGACGAAACCTTACATGCATTAATAAATTTTGCAGTTTCAAATCCTTCATCTTCATCGGGATAAAAATATCGTTTATTTTTTTTACTTTTTAACGATTGTGCAAATTCTTTATAGATATTTGCAAACGCATCTAAATATCCTTCTGGATGTCCAAACTTAATTCTAGAAAAATTCTTCGAAAAATCTGCATTATGAAAACCTCTCTCAAGAAGTTTTACAGCACCTTTTGATGGATTTAACTTTAAGTAACCAGGATCATTTTGAACCCATTCTAAACTTCCTTTGTCACCATAGACTCTTATTCTTAATCCATAAACTCCTCCTCTAGACATTACGCTAGTCCAAAACATACCTTTTGCACCGTTAGTAAAATTAATCATAACTTGAGCATTATCATCCATTTTTATCTTTGGAGAAATTTGCTTTATATCAGCAAAAACATTTGTTCCTTTTAAACCAGATATATACATTGCTAAATGATAAGCATGAGAGCCAATTTCATTTAAAACAGCTGACGAACCAACAATATTTTTATCAAGTTTCCACTTTAATTTCTTTTTTGCATTTCTGCTATTGATAGACAATCCATCAGACCAATCCTGGACATACTCAACATTTATCATTCTTACTTTTCCTATCTTGCCTCTCTCAACAAGAATTTTTGCTTGTCTAACCATAGGATAAGCCGAGTAATTATGTGTGAGTGCATATTTAATTTTTTTATTTTTTTTAATCGATTTGAAAAGTTTTTTTGCTTGCTCTAAATTTCCAGCAAATGGTTTATCAGAAATTATATTTACATTTTTTGAAATAAATTTTTCAGCAATAATTTGATGACTCGATGGAGGTGTCATGATAGCAACTACATTAATTCCATCTTTTCTCTTAGATTCTTTTTCAGCCATTTCTTTGTAATTTGAGTAACATCTGTCAGGTGAAATTCCTATGCTCTTTCCAAACTTAGAGGAAATTTTTACATTTCTAGAAAAAACACCAGCTACTATTTCGTACTGATCATCAAATCGAGATGAAATTCTATGAACATGACCAATCCAGGATCCAGGACCACCACCAACAATTCCTAAACTTAATTTTTTAGTTTTATTTGATTTAAACATTGAATATATCTTAGCAAAAAAAATATTTATGTCAGTAAAATTAGGAATAGCACCAATAGCATGGAGCAATGATGACATGCCAGAACTTGGGGGCGATACTTCTTTGGAACAATGCTTATCAGAAGCTAGTCAAGCAGGTTTTATTGGAATTGAGTCTGGAGGTAAATTTCCTAAAAACTCTGAAGAATTAATTCCTAAATTAAAAGAGTTTAACTTAAATCTTTGTTCAGGTTGGTATGGAGCAAATTTAAGAAAAAATACCGTTAATGAGGAAAAAAATTTAATACAAGCTCAGCTAAAATTATTCAAAGATTGTAACTCTCCCTGCATGGTTTTTGCAGAAGTTTCAGGTTCAATTCAAGGAGACCCAAATAGAAAACTTTCTACAAGGCCAAAAATGAGCCTTGATGAAGCTAAAGAATACTACGCAAAAATTTCGGAGATGGGAAAATATTTAGAGGGCCAAGGAATGCCTCTTGCTTACCATCATCACATGGGGACAGTTGTAGAAACCGAGGAAGATACTATAAGATTGCTAGAAAACACTGATGATAGCGTAAAACTTACTTTAGACACTGGTCATATGCTTTTTGCTCAAGGCAACTCACTTAAAATATTAAAAAATTATAGTGATAGAGTTATTCATATTCATTGTAAGGATATTAGAAAAAATGTTTTAGACAAATCATTAAAAGAAGATTTAAGTTTTAGGGGTGCATTTTTAGAAGGTGCTTTTACGGTACCTGGAGATGGCTGTATTGATTACAAACCACTATTTGATGTATTAAAAGAGAAAAATTATTCAGGTTGGCTGGTAGTTGAAGCTGAGCAAGATCCAGAAAAAGCAAATCCTTTTGAATATGCAAAGATTGGTTATAAATATTTAACCGAAACCTTAAATAGCAGTAATATAGAAATATTTAAAAATTGATTATCTATAAATAGAAGTAAGTTCGTTGTTTCCTGCTGCAACACAAGGAGATTTGAAACAAGTACCAACAATCCATTCAGAACCTGGATCAGGTAAAAAATTTGAGGACATAACAAATATCACTCCCATTTCAACCGCTTGACCAGCTTTACCTTCAGCTTTTATTCTTGGATCAGGATCAGTTTTTACTTTTGAGTCATCAGAAAATGGATTTTCTATTTTTAAATTTTCATTGATATAATTAACAACTTTATCAGCTATCCATTCACCGTTACATGGATCACCCCAAACAGTGAATTTACCTTCGTCGTTATTACCACATTTGTTAATTTCATCATTAATTAGATCGACGACTTTGTTGTGATTTTCTTTTACTAAATTAGCTTTAGCTTCAACAGCTGGTCTTGTACTTGCTGTCCAAATTAACATACCAACTACAAAGATTGCAGATGCTGATACTAAAAATTCTAAAAATCCAAAATTTTTGAAATTAATTTTCATATTAAAGTTTGACAATTTTAGATTTTTCTAACTTTTCTTCAAAAAAATCAATAATATTTTGAATTGTTTCTTTACCCATCCTTGTCATACATTCATCGGTAAATGCTGCAGTATGTGGGCTTAAATAAACTTTTTCATTTTTTAGGAGTGGATTATTGTCATCGGGTGGTTCTTTTTTAAAAACATCAATCCCAGCTCCAAAAATTAAATTTTCATTGAGTGCTTTATCAAGATCTTCTTCATGAATAATTCCACCTCTTGCTGCATTAATAATAATGCAAGTTTTTTTCATAGTTTTTAATAAATCATAATTAATTAAATTTTCGGTTTTATCTGTCAAAGGCATATGGAGTGAAATAACATCCATAGTTTTTACTGCTTCGGATAGATCTTCTACTTTTTTTCCTCCTAATTCTTCAATTTTATCTTTGTCTACAAATGGATCATAAACGAATACATTCATTTCAAAACCCAGACATCTTTTAATTAAAGCTTTTCCTATTCTTCCAAAACCCATTATCAAAAAATTTTTTTTCCAAACTTCTATTGTTTTTGGCAATTTATTTCTGTCTTTAAAATTTCCATGCCTTACTGTTTTGTCAAATAAGTCTTTTCTTTTTGCAATATTCAACAAAACGAACATTACATGTTCTGCAACTGTAACAGCATTAGCATTAGCTGTTATTGCTATTTTTATATCTTTTTCTTTAGCTTTTTTTAAATCGATATTGTCGTAACCAACACCATGTCTTGAAATAATTTTTAAATTTTTTGCTTCTTCAAAGGTTTCACCAGGAAGCTTTGCAATTCTTATTGATGCACCATCGCAATCTTTTAATTTTGATTTTAAATTTTCTATTGAAGTGTCATCAGTTACTTCAACATCAAAATTAGGATGGTTATTTATTAATTCCATACCTTTTTCATGGACTTTTTGAATAATTAATATCTTTTTTTTATTGCTCATAATTATATATCAATTTTTTAGAGAGCATTTTTAATACGAGAATTATTCTATAAAGTAAATTAGTTTTTTGATTAAAGTTGTATTTATTAAATATTTAAAATAAATTTAGTTGTGAATTTGACAATTAATATTCTACTATCTTTTTTTAAGACCCTTGAGAAAATAAATACTTTTTTTTTAAGAATTGGAAGACAGTTTGCATGGATAGCAATACTTTTGATGGTGATTGTCATCTTGGTACAAGTATTTTTTAGATATGTATTAAATAATGCACTGCCATGGCCCGATGAGGTTGCTAGATTTTTGATGTTATGGATGACAGGATTGATTGCACCATCTGCGTATAGATGGGGTGGATTTGTTTCTATTGATTTATTAGAGAGATTTTTACCAAAACTTATATCTACATTATTAACTTTATTTTTATTAATAATATCTCTTTTTGTCTTAGTAATAGGTTTAGAATTAGGATTTAAACATATTAATGCTGGATGGATATTTAATTCTTCATCGATAAAGATTCCTTTTCATTTAATTGGTGGGAAAGCAGAACCAATAAAATTAGCTTGGATGTATATGTCATTACCTGTGGGAATTATTTTTTTAATTTCTGTGAATATAGAATTAATTTTAAGAAATATTCTTACTAATTTTACAAAGTTAGACTTGCCTGAAGATTACGATAAACAAAAGTTGGAGACACAATAATGTTGGTTTGGTTTCTTCCTTTATTTTTATTATTTTTGTTAATTGGTTTACCTGTATTTTTTGGATTGTTAGCAGCACCAGGAATTTTGCTTTGGTTAAACGATCAAGCTAGAGATGGAGCTATGCTTTATAGAAATATTTATAATGGAATAGATAGCTTCCCTTTGATGGCAATTCCATTTTTTATGTTAGCAGGGGAGTTAATGAACAGAGGAGGAATAACCCATCGACTTGTTGAATTTAGTCAAGCGATGATGGGTCACTTAAAAGGGGGATTAGCTCATGTCAATGTCCTGACCTCAATGTTGTTTGCTGGTTTATCAGGTTCAGCTGTAGCTGACACATCGGCAATTGGATCAATGCTTATTCCTGCAATGGAAAAACAAGGATATACAAAAAAATTTGCAGCAGCTATTACTGCGGCTAGTTCTGTAATTGGACCCATAATTCCACCCTCAGGGATAATGATTATTTATGCGTATGTAATGGGTGAGAGTGTTGCAGCATTATTTTTAGCAGGAATTGTACCTGGTATTTTAGTAGGAGTTAGTTTGATGGTCACAATAAAATTTATGGCCAAGAGATATAATTTTCCAGCAGTAACCGAAAAAACAACTTGGAGCCAAAGAGGCAAGGCATCTCTTAAAGCTTTTTTTCCTTTAATGACACCAGTGATAATTTTAGGAGGTATTCTTGGTGGAATTTTCACCCCAACAGAAGCATCAGCTGTTGCAGCTGCTTACGCAATGTTTATCGGTTTATTTGTTTTGAAATCATTAAAATGGAAAGATGTTCCTAAAGTCATGACAAAAGCAGCGATGGTATCTTCAGTAGTTCTTCTTTTAGTTGGTGCCGCAATGGCTTTTAAAACAGTTGTAAGTTTATCTCATGCTCCTGAGCATCTTGCTGCGTTCGTTTTAGGATTAACTGATAATCCATATGTTTTATTATTTCTTATAAATATTTTATTATTTATTGTTGGAATGTTTTTAGATGCAGGTCCAGCTATAATTATTTTAGGACCAATTCTCGGCCCAGTTTTTGTTGAACTTGGAGTTCATCCTGTGCACTTTGCAATTATAATGTCGGTTAATTTAACAGTTGGTTTAGCAACTCCACCAATGGGTCTTGTCTTATTTGTTGCATCTTCTGTGTCTGGGGAAAGAGTAGAAACAATAGCAAAAGCTATATTGCCATTTTTAGCAGTAGAAGCTATAGTTATATTTTTAATAACATATTTTCCGTCACTTTCGATGACGATTCCTTTGCTTACTGGATTCGCTAAATAAATTTAATTATTTTTTTTACTAGTCGATAGACTCTCTAATTCAATTTAAGTATAGTTTTCATACATAAATATTTAATGAGAGGGAAATAATTATGAGTAAATTAATTAAATCATTTTTTTCATTATTATTCTTAATTAGTTTTACTGCATCTGTTTCGGCTGCAGATTATAACTTAAGAATGACAATGAACTCTAATGATCAAGATGAAGATTATGATGGTGCTGTAGTATTTAAAAATTATGTAGAAGCAGCTTCAAATGGAAAAATAGCTGTAGAATTATTTGTAGGTACGCAGCTTTGTTCAAAAGGTGCTGAGTGTTTACAAGGTGTATCTGATGGAAGTATAGATATTTATATTTCTACTTCTGGAGGTGCTGCAGGCGTATTCCCATATGTTCAGGTTTTAGATTTACCTTATCTAATGGCTGATGACAGAATTGCTGAAGATGTAATGCAAGGTGATTTTGTAAGAACAATGAGAAAAATGGCTCTAAAAGATTCTAATGACTCAATTAGATTGATGACAATTGGAAATACTGGAGGATGGAGAAATTTTGCTAATACAAAAAGAAGAGTTGCAAATCCATCTGACATGAAAGGTTTAAAAATCAGAACAGTTGTAGCTGATTTACCTCAGGAACTTGTAAGAGCATTAGGTGCATCTCCAACTCCTATTCCATGGCCGGAATTGTTTACATCATTTCAAACTGGTGTAGTTGAAGGATCTAAAAATGGAATAACTGACATTATGAACATGAAGTTTCCTGATGCAGGTCTAAAATACGTTACTTTAGATGGTCATGCATACATGGGCGCATTGTGGTGGATGAATAATGCAAAATATCAATCGATGTCAACAGATCTTAAAAAAGTTGTGACTGATGGTTTCTATGCTTTGCAACAAGCAACTTTTGCTTCTCCTAAGAGAAAATCAATCAAAGCTTACGAAGACTTTGTAGCAGGTGGTGGAGATTTATATGTTCCTACGCCTGATCAAAAAGCTAGTTTTAAAAAAGAAGCTAGCCCAGTGTATGATTGGTTTAAAGCTAATGTTAAAGGCGGAAAAGAAATTTTCAACGCTTTAACTAAAGCAGTAGCTAAAGCAGAGAAAAAAGCATCGAGCGCATACAAAAAAGATTTGTAATTTCAAATTAATATAATGGGGCGGATTTAAGTTCGCCTCATTATCTAAAAGGATATATCCAAGATTTATAATCTTTTATGAGAATATGAGCTTTTTCAATTTGTTCAGGAGTCATTTTTTTAATTACTTCTTCCTGAGAAATTGCAGCATCAGGATCTCCACCAATAGCAGACAAACCGTACCACATATAAGCTCTAACAAGATCGGGGGCAGGAAGTCCTCTACCAATTTCGTAATACCACCCAACACCAGATTGAGCGCCAGGATGACCTTTCATAGAAGATCTGAGATACCATTCAAAAGCTCTAACATCATCTCTTTCAACACCAAGACCCATAGCATACATAATTCCAATAAGCTCTTCAGCATCAGCATTACCAGATCTAGCTGCTGGCATAAGTTCTTCCATAGCTTCTTTAAATTTTCCTTGTTCCATCAAATCTCGAGCATTTTCTATTTCTGCAAAAACTATGGATGGAAGAAACAAAAGTATAAAAAGATATTTAATCATTTAAAAATAATAATATTTATAATTCCATTTTTAATTTCAGTAAATAAAACTTATGCAACTGATTTACCAAAACCATTAAAGAGCGAAGATTTCCATCAAGTTGATATAGAAAAAGTTAAAATTGGAAGACTTTTATTTCATGATAAAATTTTATCTGCAAATCGAAACATTGCTTGCGCAACCTGCCATAGTCATGATCTAGGAGGTTCAGATGGACTTTCGTTAGGCATTGGTGAAGGAGGTCAAGGTATAGGACTAAAGAGAAATGCAGGTGAAGGATATGATAAAATAAAAAAACGAATTCCAAGAAATGCTTTAGCTTTATGGAATTTAGGATTTAAAGACATAACTACCTTGTTGCATGACGGAAGAGTAACCAAATCAAATATATTTGGTAACGGTTTTAATACACCTGCTCAAGAAGCTCTTCCTAAAGGACTTGATAATATAGTTGCAGTTCAAGCTTTATTTCCGATGACTAGACAGTTTGAGATGGCAGGAAATCCAGGTGAAAATGAAATTATAGGCTTAGTCTCAAAAGTTGGAAAAGATAGTATGAGAATTGATAGAGTATGGCCTGTAATTACTCACAGGATTAGAGGAATTCCAGAGTATGTTGGGTTATTTAAAAATGCTTTTGATGATGTTAACAGTCCTTTAGATATTAACATTACACATATTGTTAATTCAATTGCTGCATTTGAAATTCATGAATGGACATCCTTCGACTCTCCCTTTGATGAATATTTAAATGGAGATAAACAAGCTTTAACTTTAAAGCAAATAAATGGGATGAACTTATTTTATGGAAAAGCAAACTGTAGTTCTTGTCATTCAGGATCTTTGTTGTCAGATCAAAAATTTCATTCAATAGGAATTCCACAATTTGGGCCTGGAAGGACAAGACCTTTTGACCCTTATGCACGTGACGTTGGACGAATGGTTGAAACAGACAATATAAACGATATGTATAAATTCAAAACCCCAGCATTAAGAAACGTTTCTTTAACAGCTCCCTATGGACATAACGGTGCGTATCCAACTTTAAAATCAATAATTAAACATCATTTAAATCCAATAAAAATGAATAAAAATTGGAAACCCGAATATGCAAATTTACCTAAAGCACCTTGGTTAGAAGAAATTGATTTTGTAACTTTTTCAGACAAAAGAGAACAGGACAGAATTCTATCAAGCATTGACATACAGCCTATAGAATTGAATGATAAAGAAATTGATCAACTTGTTTCTTTCCTCGAATCTTTAACTGGCAGAAGTGGAAATCAGAGACCACTAGGTAAACCAGATAAAGTGCCAAGTGGGCTAAGTATTGATTAAGTTTTTAAATTAAACTGATACAAACAGAATATGAAAAAAATAAAATATGGAATTATTGGAGCAGGGACAATGGCTCAAGAACATATTTTAAATATATCATTAATTGATAATGCTGAAGTAGTTGCACTTGCTGATCCTCATGAAGATTCATTAAATCAGTGTAAAGAAATTCTAAAAACTAAAGTTTTTTGTTTTAAAAATCATTTAGAAATGATTGAAAAAAATATTGTTGATGTATACTTAATTTCATCTCCCAACTTTACTCATATAGAAATCTTGAAAGATGTAATCAAAACTAAAAAACACATATTAGTAGAAAAACCATTATGCACTAATACAAAAGATTGTTTAGAAATAAAAAAACTTACAAAAGATTATCCTTCAGTATTTTGGACTGCGATGGAGTATAGATATATGCCGCCAGTTTCTAAGTTTATTAATGAAATTCATAATAACAAAATTGGTGATTTAAAGACTTTAACTATAAGGGAACATAGATTTCCTTTTTTAAAAAAAGTAAATAATTGGAATCGCTTTGAAGAAAATACTGGCGGTACACTTGTTGAAAAATGCTGCCATTTCTTTGATTTAATGAAATTGATTATCCAAAGTAAGCCACTCAGTGTTTATGCAAGTGGTGGTCAAGACGTTAACCATTTAGATGAAGTGTATAATGGAAAAAAGCCAGACATCATTGATAATGCCTATGTGATTGTAAATTTTGAAAATGGAGCAAGAAGTTTGCTTGAGCTTTGTATGTTTGCAGAAAATTCTGACATGCAAGAAGAGCTTGTAGCCACTGGAAATAAAGGAAAAATTGAAACTTCAGTGCCCTCCAATGACTCAGGTAAAACCTCATCAAATATAAGAATTGGGATGAGAGATGGCAAAACACATGTTGAAAATATTGAAGTAGATAAAAAAATTCTTGAGGCCGGCCACCATCATGGATCTACTTACTACGAACACTTAGCTTTTTTGAAAGCTATTGAAAATAATTCAGATCCAGAGGTTTCATTAGAAGATGGTTTAATTGCTGTTTCTGTGGGAGAGGCTGCAGAGCAGTCAATAAAACAAGGTCGATTAATAAATCTAGAAGAAATAATTAGTTAAAAAAATCTGTAATTTTTTTAACTATAAAGTCACTTACTCTAATGTTTGACTCAGTTGTTACACCAGAAATATGAGGTGTTAATATACAATTCATACCTGGTTTTATTTTGTTATAAAATTCACTCTCTATTGGTTCTTTTTCAAACACGTCTAGAGCAAAGCCAGAAATATTATTTTTATTGTAAGCTTCAATTAAATCACTTTCATTTATGATGCTTCCTCTAGAAGTATTTATTATAATCGGTTTATTTTTCATTTGAGAAAATGACAATTTATTTATCATATTTTTGGTTTCATCTGTTAAAGGTAGGTGTATTGAAATGATATCTGATTTTTCATATATCTCATTTAAACTTGATAATTTAGCATCAATTTCTTTCTCATTTAATTCCTTAATATAAGGATCGTAGGCTAAAATCTTTAAACCATTTTTTGAAGAATATTCAGCAACTTTTTTTCCAATTGTGCCAAATCCAATTATTCCTAAATTCTTTTGTTTTATTTCTGTTGACTTAATTGTTGTTCTTGGCCATTCACCCTTGATAGTTCCAGTATGAAACATTGGGATTTTTTTTATAAGAGACATTGATGAAGAAACAACATATTCTGCAACAGAGTCTGCATTCATTCCTGTAGCTGGCTGAACATGAATGTTTTTATTTTTGCAATATTCTGTATCAATATTGTCCAAACCAACACCCAACCTTCCAATAAATTTTAATTTAAATGCATTTTTTAAAATATCTGAATTTACTTGAGTTTTATTTCTTACAATTAGACCATCATAGTCTCTAATTATTTTTATTATTTCTTTTTCATCTTCACATAATTTTTCATCGTAGTTAACATCAAATTTTTTATTTAAATTTTCTAAACTATTTTGGTTGATGAATTCAGTAATTAAAATTTTAGTCATTAATTATTTATAAATATTAAACTAAATTAGATAAGTCTCTTTTATTATTTTTATACGTTGGAAGTGGATATTTAAAGGCATATTTTCTTGGTATACATTTTTCTTTTGCCTTTTCCCATAGAGATAACCATTGTTTAAAGTTTTGAACTTTGAGATTTTTTTTATTTTTACTTCTTACATAAAAATTTGGAAGTGGTTCTCTACCTGATGGTTGTCCAGCAACATTATATCTCAGATCAGCACTTATCCTAAAATCACTTGATCTGTTTGGTAAAGAGCAATGTATAGAATGTTTATGCAATAATATTACATCTCCAACATTTGCTTCTAAATAAATATGCTCCATATCATCAAGTAATTTACTATTTTTTAATTCTACTTGCCCTCTGTATCCTGATACATGATTTAATAATCCCATTTTATTTATCTTTTTTACTGTAATCATGCATCCATTTTTCTTAGTTGTTTTAGTAAAAGGGATCCATACAGTAACCATGTCAGTTAATTTTTGTCCTCTTGAATTTAAAACAGCAGCATCTTGATGCCATGGTGTTCTGCCGCTTAAACCATCATGAATTGATCCCTCGGGTAATTTTTTTTCAGGTTGTTTAATTCTAGTATTTTGAACAGGGTTAGACATTATTTCTTTGCCTAAAATTTTTTCTACAACATCCAAAATTTTTTTATTTGTAATTAAATTCCATAATGATTGAGTAGCAAAATAATCACTATCTTTTTTTACGTGGTCTCTTGGCAATCGGGTATTAAAATACTGATCCAAATCATAAATATTAAGCTTTGAGATATAAGAATATTTTTTTTTAAAATCAAAATTAAGAACTTTTTTTATATCTCTTTTTTTTGCATATTTTTGGATGAGAGAATCCATAACAAATTCCATATCATTTAGAATTGGTTTTAAGTCTCTTCTAAAGTTAAGCACATTTTTAACAATCAAGTACCCATTCCCATATAATTTTTTTTGAAGACTATTTGTCATCATTAAAATTTATTTGATCATTAACAATATTTCAATGTTTTGGTGCTGTGGTCAAATAGTTTGCATCATGAAAAGAGGTTAACATTCTTTTTTTGGTGCTAATTATGTGCGGATAATATGAAATCCCTTTGTAATTCCATATAACCGGTTTATTTAAGGCATAACTTCCATAAATGAAAAAACGTTTTGGACAATTTCTTTCTATAAACCGCTTCACACCATGATAGGAATTTGGAGTAGACTGAAAAAAAACAACGGTTCCTTTTTTGGGTGTAAAAGACTTCACTATTTCAAGTTCGGTTATTTTTGGAAATCTTCTAAAGCTTTTTCTTAAATTTTTTTTTGCTTTTTTTCTATAAATAGTGAGAGACCCACCATTCTTTTTTGGAATGTCTGTTAAATAAATTAAGAAATTATATAATCTAGTTATATCATCTCGATGAGGTCTCAATCTATACCCTCCCTTTGATACCGAAAAGTCTATATCTAAATTTACTTTAGGATTTGTATAGTTGTTACCCAACATTTTGTTTAATTCACTAGAATTTAATTTTTTTTTTATAGTGAACTTTTTAGGATTAAATGATTTTGGTTTGTGTAAATTTATCCATGATCCATCCTTAAAATTTTTTGTAAAAAGATTTTCAATTCTTTTATAAAAAGACTTACTATTAAAAAGATTAAAAAGTTTTGCAGAGTTAACTGAATTATTAATATATAAATTAAAATTTTTAGAACCTTTATTAATCCTGCTTCTACCTCCCATAATCATATCATCAAATGATTTTGAGTTACTTATTTCTTTAATTAATAAATTACAGATTTTTTTCGAAACAACATTGTCTCCAACTAAAACAGGGAAGTTACTTTTGATTTTTTTTAATTTATTTGTACTGAGCATTTAGCTGTACATACCCTCTTTCACTTTAATCATTTTATACATAAGGTCGTTTAATGGTGTCTTAACACCATGTTTTTTACCTATTTTTGAAACAGCACCACTGATAAAATCAATTTCAGTTTTTCTTTTATATTGAACATCAAAAGCCATTGAAGATTTGTTAGTTTGCATAGAATCTACAATTTTATTGAACATGAATAGACATTCATCTTCAGAAACATTTACACCATCAGCAAGTGCAACTTCTCTAGTTTCTAAAATTATTTCCTTACCTAAACCTCGAGATACTTCGTTTGCTTTATTATTTATATATAAATCTGTATGATGAAGATCAAAAATTGCAGATAATGGTCCAATAGCTGTTAAAGCAAAAAGCTTCATCCATTTTCTTTTCTTTACATCTTCCGCAGCAATCATTTCAAGATTATGTGCTGTAAAAGTATCTGCTATTTCTTTAATTCGATCAGTAATTCCTCCTTCGTACTCACCAATCCAAGAGGGTAACGAACCATGATTCATTATATGACCTGGTCCTAAAATATTTGAAGCTTGAGTAGTTGTCCCACCAATTACTTTTTCATTACCCACAATACCTTGAATAATTGCTTCATGACCAATACCATTTTGAAAAGACATAAATACTGTTTTATCTCTTATGATATTTTTAATACTGTTTAATGCTGGCTCTAAAGCTGTAGCTTTACACATGACTATTACAGCATCTACTTTATCTAAAGAGGATGGATCTGAAGTGGCTTTAACTTTTATTACTCGGTCTCCGCCATGTCCATCCATCTTTAAACCATCTTTATTAATTGCATCAACATGCTCCTTCCAAACATCAATTAAAATTACATTTAAACCTTTTTCTGCAAGCAAACCGCCAAACAAGCAACCCATCGCTCCTGCACCAAGCACAGCTACTTTCAAATCTTTGTTAATCATCGTTACCTTATTTAAAATTATTTATGTATAGAAATTATATATATTATCTATAGACAATATGCAAAATAAATTATAGCTTATTATCATCATGCAATTAAAAATAGAAAAAGGAACTTTTAAAGATTATCCATTAGAAGATATTTCATATGCGTTAAGAAATGGATTGTCTGAAAATTTCAAAAACGTAGAGGTAGAAGTGGTAGATTGCCCAAATCTAAGAGATTGGGATTGTCCATCAGAAGGAATAAGTGGAAATCAAAAAATAATAGATGTTGGTGGAGAGCCTTATATGCATGATCCAAAATTTATTGGTGCAGAATTTGACTATGAAGAAATATCTAAAATGATTGATTCTGAAAAATCTTATGCTTTAGGAGCTGGATCAGGTGCAATGTCATGTTTAAATGGTCATTGTGGAGAATTAGTTATTAATGAAAACTTAATAACTGATGAGTCTAAATCAATAATAGCAAGAGTAAGTCCAGATAAAAAATGTATTGTTGAAAAGTATTCAGCAAAAAAACATGGTGGACTTGGAAACATTTATTATACAGACGGTAAACAGGGAAAAGTTATTAAAATAAAAATCAAAGGTAGAAATGGAGAACAAGGTTCTTTGCCTCAAGCAATGAGGTCTTCTTTATCAAAAAATTTAAAAATTAAAGATAATGAACATTTGTCTCTTGCTGGAGTATTTAGAGTATTAAATGGAAAAATAAGATCACATGTTCAACCTGATTATAAAGATATTAAACACGAGTATTACGATCCAAAACAAATGAAATGTGTAAAAGATTTTCTTCAATTTTATGAACCGGTTGGACCAAAATTACAATGTTATTCTATTCTTTGGACTGGTGATCCTACTGGAGGAGAATTAAATCTAAGAGAGTCTGGTGAACATACACATTTTCATTCTTACGAACATGAAAGAGAAGCAGGACATTATCATTTTGACGTCACACCCGAAGAAATAGAATATGAAGGTTATTTTAATACCGCAAAAGAAGTACATAGAGTTAATAACATTTATAAAGAACTATTAAGTAAAAATAGTATTGAATAGAAAACTCAATGAGTTTAAGTTTATTTAAATGAAAAGACAGTTCAAGTATCCGAAGCACTTCGAAGAACAAAAAAAAATTCCAAAACTTACTCAAAAAAGAATTCAATTAGCAGAAATATCACTTGGAGATTTTGAAGGAAGATTAGCTAATGAATTATTGAATTGGTTTTCCTTAACCCCACAACATTGGATAATGTTACATATGGTTATGCTTGCTTATTATAAAAATAAATCAATTACTAAAAATCAATTACTTAAAGTAATCGAGAAATCATATTTGACCTCAAACGTTTATATCGATACAGCAATTAAAAAAGGTTATTTTAGAATTATAAGAAATGAGAGAGACAAAAGATCTATATTTATATTACCTTCAGTAATTACCATTAAAACCTTTGAGGAATTTATTGATAGGAGAGATATTCTTTATAGGGGAGTTAAATAGTTAACCTAGTAAGCTTTAGACTCTTCTTTTTTTGAAGAACCTTTCATTTTTTCTACCACTGCTTTAGCCCCTGCACTTAATGCTCTTTGATCAGCCCCAATAGTTACAAAATTGAAACCTTTATCTATCATTTTTTGTGCATACTCAGGTGTACCATTATGAATTCCTGCAAAAATATTATTTTTTTTTGCGTGTTCTAAAATTCTTAGTATTTCTGAATAAGCTTTTGTGCTTTCTGCTCTATCAAAGCCAGGTTCTTCTCCTATTGCTAAACTTAAATCAGCTGGCCCAATATATATTCCATCTACACCAGGAGTTGACATAATCTCATCTAATTTTTCTAAAGACTCTTTTGTTTCGATCATAGCTAATTTGAGCATTTCATCATTTGCATGTTTCGCATAATCTGAGCCTCCATAGATTAATCCTCTAACGGGACCAAAACTTCTATAACCACGAGGAGGGTACATGCAAGCTTGAACAAATCTTTCTGCTTCCTCTTTATTACTTACCATTGGACATATAATTCCATAACAACCCGCATCTAGAATTTTCATTATTTGACCTGGCTCATTCCAGTTTACTCTAGCTAATGGAGTTACATCTGTTGTTGAAATTGTTTGAAGCATTGGGAGTGCATTAGTGTAATCAACTAAGCCATGTTGCATATCTATTGTTAGAGAATCCCAACCTTGATGAGCCATTACTTCAGCTGAAACAGTACTAGGTATTTGAAGCCAACCATTGATAACAGGTTTCCCTGCTTTCATCATTTCTTTAACTTTATTTTTTCTCATTTTTAGATTTTTAAGCCCATGTGAGTATATTTCACATTTAGATAATCTTTGATTGCACCTGATCCACCTTCACGACCATAACCAGTTTGTTTTATCCCTCCAAATGGTGCTTCAGCAATAGCAACAACACCAGTATTAACCGCAACACAACCAGACTCTAGTTTTTCAGATCCAATATGAGCTTTATCCATAGAATTAGTGTAAAGGTAACTACACAATCCTAAGTCATTATCATTTGCTCTTTCAATTACTTCATCAAAAGTTTTAAAAGTTAAAATTGGAACTAGTGGACCGAAAGGCTCTTCTTTCATAATTGTAAAATTATCTTTAACATCATCAAAAACCGTCGGTTCATAATAATATCCCTTATTGAAACCAGAAGGTCTTTGTCCACCCATTAACACTTTAGCTCCTTCTTTTTTAGTAGTTTCAACTAGTTTTTCTATTTCTTCCAATCTCTTAGCAGTAGTTAAAGGACCCAGATCCACACCTTCGTCCATACCGTTTCCAATTTTTAATTTTTTTGCTCTTTCGATAAAAGCATCAACAAACTCATCTTTTCTATTTTCTTGTATATAAAATCTATTTGGTGAAATACAGACTTGACCGTTATTTCTAAATTTACCGGTTATAGCTATATCAGCTACTTTGTTCATATCTACGTCTTCACACACAATAAAAGGAGAGTGTCCACTAAGCTCCATAGTGACTCTTTGAACTTTATCAGCTGCTTTTTTTAAAATAATTTTACCAACTCTAGTCGATCCAGTAACTGAAACTTTTTTAATTATATCAGACTCCATTAATTCATTTGATATTTCAGCAGGATCACCTGACAAAAGACTAACTACACCATCTGGTACACCAGCTTCTTTGCAAATGTTTACTAATTCCATTACAGCACCAGGAGTAATTACGTCTGGCTTACAAATTACAGAACATCCTGCAGCTAAAGCAGTAGAAATTTTTCTAGATGCTAAAACAATTGGGAAATTCCATGGAACTAAAGCTGCAACAACTCCTACGGGTTGATAATAAACATGAACTCTAGTATCTGGAAATCTACTTTGTTGAGTTTGACCATAAATTCTTTTTGTTTCTTCAGCATTCCACTCAAAAATATCAGCTCCACCACCAACTTCACCAACTGCCTCTGCAAGAGGTTTTCCAACTTCAAGAGTTAACCATTTTGCAATAACATCTTTTTTTTCTCTCATCATATCTGCAATTTTTCTAAGCACATAAGCTCTTTGCCATGGTGCAGTGTTTTTCCAAACTTCCAAACCTTTTTCTGCAGACTTTAATGCTTTTTGTACTTCAATAGATGAAGCTTTCGATGCTTTTCCAATAACCTCTTCAGTTGCAGGGTTGATTACATCATAAGTTTCTTTTTTTTCAGCTTGTTGCCATTTACCATCAATGAATTGTCCAAATTTTTCGTACATAGAATTTATTTTTAAGTTTACTTAGTTAGGTTTTTTAATTTATAAATAGAATTATATATAAACACTATACATATTAAAAGATAAACATATTAATGAAAAAAAATACTCTCACATGTGCCCATGCAATAGTTAAATATTTAATTGCTCAGAAAATATTAATTAACGGTAAAAAAGAACCTTTATTTCCAGGTGTCTTTGGAATTTTTGGACATGGAAATGTCGCTTGCTTAGGTCAAGCACTAGAAGAAAATCAAAAAGAACTTCCAACATATAGAGGGCACCATGAACAAAATATGGCTCTTACAGGAATTGGCTATGCTAGAGCAAAAAGAAGACAACAAATTTTTGTAGCAACATCTTCTGTTGGACCTGGTGCAACAAATATGGTTACAGCCGCAGCAGTTGCCATGAGTAACAGATTACCTATTTTATTTCTACCTGGAGACACTTATGCGAACAGAATGCCAGATCCAGTATTGCAACAAGTTGAGCATTTTAATAACCCTGGAATAACAGCTAATGATGCATTTAAACCAGTTACCAGATATTTTGATCGAATTACAAGACCAGAGCAGATTATTCAATCATTCCCAGCAGCAATTCAAACAATGTTAGATCCTGCAGATTGCGGCCCTGCTTGTATTGCTCTAAGCCAAGACATACAAGGTCAAACATTTGATTACCCTGAGGAATTTTTTAAAGAAAGAGTACACGCGATTAGAAGGCCAAGACCTGACGAGTTTCAAATTAAAGAAGCTGCTGAAAAAATAAAATCATCAAAAAATCCAATAATTATTTCTGGTGGTGGTGTTTTTTATTCTGATGCTATGGATGAACTAAGTAATTTTGCTATCAAACATAATATACCTGTTACTCAAACTGTGATGGGTTATTCTACAATGAAAAGAGATCATTCACATTATGCTGGTCAAATAGGTGGTTTAGGAGGAAAAAACACTAATTCACTTGCAAAACAAACTGATCTTGTAATCGCTGTTGGTACTAAACTTGCAGACTTTACAACAGGATCTTGGGCAAATTTTGAAAATGAAAATTTTAAACTAGTTTCAATAAATGTATCAAGATTTGATGCTAACAAACATTTAGCACAAGCTATCATTGGAGATGCTAAAGTTTCATTAACAGAGCTTTCGCAAGCATTAGGTAGTTGGAAAGCTGGAGAAGAATGGAATAAAAAATCTCAAACTGAACTCAAATCTTGGAATGAACATATAGATAAAGAGAGTGCGCCGACAAATCAAGAAGTGCCAAGTTATGTTCAGGTAATTGGTGCAATTTATAGAAACTCTGACCCAACAGATATAGCTGTTACTGCAGCAGGAGGTTTGGTTGGTGAAGTTGTTCAAGTTTGGAGACCTAGAGAATTAAATACTCATGAAACAGAGTGGGGTTTTAGTTGTATGAGTTATGAAATTTCAGGAGCACTTGGAATAAAAATGGCTAATCCTGATAAAGAAGTAATTTCTTTTGTAGGAGATGGTTCTTATCTTCTAAATAATACAGATATTTATTCATCAGTTATTACAAAAAACAAATTGATAATTATAGTTTGTGATAATGGCGGGTTTGCAGTTATCAATCGACTACAACTATTTAAAGGTGGTAAAGAATATAATAACTTATTAAAGAGCTCTAACACTCCTGGATTAGTTGATGTTGATTTTGCAAAACATGCAGAAAGTATGGGAGCTAAATCTGAGCATGTTAATTCAATTTCAGATCTTGAAGCTGCATTTAAGAGAGCAAAAGCATCTGATGTAACATACGTTATTTCAATTAAAACCCATGCTTATAAGTGGGTTGAAGGTTCTGCTTTTTGGGACAGCCCAACACTTGAAATTCCTAAAACTAAAGAAAATGAAGAGGCTTTAAAACTTTATAAAGAAGGAAAAGGCAAACAAAGACAAGGTGTATAAACCTTTATGAGTAAAATTTTTAAAGTCGGTCTAATTGGCTGTGGTCATATTTCTGAAACCTATTTTAGAGCCCAGGAGTACTTTAATAATATCAGAATAGTCAAATGTGCAGATATAAACATGGATGCTGCTAAAAAATGTGCAATTCACTACAACATTGAGGCTGTAACGATTGATGAGCTTTTAAAAGATAAAGAAATTGAAATAATCTTAAATTTAACAATACCAGGTGCACATTATCAAGTTTCTAAATTGGCTCTTGAAAATGGAAAACATTCTTATGCTGAAAAACCATTAGCAGTTAATTTTGAAGATGGAAAAAAATTAGTTGAACTTGCTAATAAAAAAAATCTTTATATAGGAAACGCGCCAGATACCTTTTTAGGTGGTGGTATTCAAAAAACTAGAGAGCTAATTGATAATGGTGTCATTGGGGATATTAAATTAGGTAATGCTATATTTGCTTTTCCAGGTGTACAATCTTATCATCCAAATCCAGAGTCTTGGTTTGCGGAAAATGAAGGTGGACCAGTTATTGATATGGGGCCATACTATTTGACAGCACTAGTAAATTTAATTGGTCCGGCAAAACAGGTTCAAGGAAGGTGTACAAAAGTTTTTGAAGAAAGAGAAATTGGAATTGGTCCAAAAAAAGGTCAAAAGTTTAAAGTTGAAACACCAACAACTTACTTAGCAACTATACAATTTGAAAATGATTGTATAATTCAAATAACTTTATCTTTTGATGTAGTAGCTCATCAAAGAAATCATATTGAACTTTATGGAAACAAAGGGTCAATAATTGTTCCAGATCCAAATATGTTTGGTGGATCAGCTTTTGTTTCAGTGACTGCTGGTGGTAATTGGGGAGAACATAAAACAGATATGATGCCTTTAGGAAAGATTAATATAAAGAGTCAAAGCTCTAGGGCAAATGAGTCACCTACTAACGCAAATTATAGAGGTGCTGGTTTATCAGAAATGGCTTATGCAATTGAAAATAATTTAGAGCACAGATGTAATGGAGAGCTATCTCTTCATGTTTTAGATATAATTGATTCTACTATGAGAGCTTCACAAACTGGTATCCCACAAGAAATAAAAACAACATGCAAGAAACCAAAACCATTTACGTTAGAAGAAATTAAAAAAATTATGAATTAATAAGTTATACAATTAATGAAAAAACCAATTGTTATATCTGATCCTTTCCCAAGAACATTAGATCTTATTTTTACTAAAAAAAAATTAAAAGAATTAAAATCAAAATATAAGATTTTAATAGCACCTAACAAAAATAAAAGACAATTTTATGAAAAATATATTGATAATGTTACTTTTATTATGGGTCAACCAGATTTAGATAAAAAAATTTTGTCAAAAGCAAAAAAATTAAAAGCAATAATCAATGTTGAAAGTAATTTTATGAATAACGTTGATTATGTTTATTGTGCTAAAAAGGGAATACATGTTATCGCGACTTCTCCAGTATTTTCAAAGCCTGTCGCTGAAATTGCATTAGGAATGACACTTTCTCTATTAAGGAATATTCACAATGCTCATTTTGATTTTGTAAAAGGTTCGGAAAAATATGGATTAGAAAGTAATTTAAAAGCATCGTTATTATCAGGAAAAAAAATTGGATTACTGGGTTTTGGTGATTTAGCTAAATCTTTATATCCAATGTTACTACCATTTACTAAAGATATAAATGTTTATGACCCCTGGTTATCAAATAATAAAATTAAAAGTTTCGGATTTAAACCTGTTAGTTTAAACCAAATGTTTAAAACGTGTGAAATTATTTATATTTTAGCAGCTGTAACAACTAAGAATAAAAATTTAGTAAATAAAAATTTAATTAACAAAATGAAACCTAACTCATTATTCATATTGATGAGTCGAGCAGCAGTTGTAAATTTTAAAGATCTAATAAAGAGAGTTAAAAAGGGAGATATATATGTAGCTACCGATGTATTTCCTGAAGAACCAGTGAGAAAAAATGACCCAATTAGGAAAGTTAAAAACATTTTGTTTTCTGCGCACAGAGCAGGAGCTTTGACAGAGGCCTTTTATAGTATGGGGGATATAGTTTTAAAAGACATGCATCTAATTTCAAAAAATTTAAAACCAAAATTTTGCAAACAAGCTCAATTGAAAACAGTAGGGTTATTGGCATCAAAACCAGTTGCAATTAATTGATATTTTAATAATTTTATAAATTATGTCGTCAATTAGCAATCCACTCTTAGAAGCTAAAGGAATAACAAAATACTTTGGAACTATTACTGCATTAGAAAATGTTAACCTAAAGGTTCATGCTGGAGAATGTTTGGGTGTAGTTGGAGATAACGGAGCAGGAAAATCAACTTTAATGAAAGTTTTGTCGGGACTTTATAAACCAAGCGCAGGTTCTTTATTTTTCCAAGGCAAAGAAGAAATATTAGAAAGTCCAAGAGACTCTCAAAATTTAGGTTTAGAAATGGTTTATCAAGATCTTGCTTTAGCAGGTAATTTACCTATTGGTGAAAATATTTTTTTAGGAAGAGAGCCAACAAAAAATTTAGGATTTTTAAAACTATTAGATTTTAATAAAATTAAAGAGTTAACAAATGCTCATTTAGATAAGTTAAAAATAAATGTTAAAAGTGCCGATCAAAAAGTAGAGGAACTTTCAGGTGGTCAAAGACAAGCTGTGGCAATCGCAAGATCAACAGCCTTTAATGCTAAAGTAGTAATTATGGATGAACCGACTGCAGCATTAGCAATAAAAGAAGTAGGTAAAGTTTTAGATCTTATTAATAGTTTAAAAAAAACAGGTGTTGGAGTGATTGTAATAAGTCATAGAATGGACGATATTTTTACAGTTTGTGATCGTGTTATGGCTTTATTCCAAGGAACTAATTTTGCAGAAGCTAGCCTTTCAAATACTTCAAGAGACGAAGTTATTGGATGGATCATGGGTAAAAAATAATATGGAAGATAAAGATAAAAAAATAGAAAGTTTGCACTTAAAATTAATTCCATACTTTGAAAAGTATGGAATACTTCTTTTGTTAGTTCTTATGATTCTGGTAATGCATATTTTACAACCAGATGTGTTTCTTTCATGGAGAAATGTAACCAATGTTTTTAAACAAATATCTTGGCAATCAATGCTAGCTCTAGGAGTATTTATGGTAATTGTAACAGCAGGAATTGATCTTTCTGTTGGCTCTATAATGATGTTATCTCTTATGATTTTAGCTGTCGTTGCAAAAGCAGGAGCCCCCTGGTTCATTGTAGTGCTTACTCCATTGATTGCAGGTTTTTTATGTGGGTTATTTAATGGTTTAGGCATTACTTTATTACGGATGCCTCATCCTTTTATAATGACTTTGGGTACACTTTATATATTTAGAGGTGCAGGAAATTTAATTTCAGGTGGTACTCCTATTAGTGGTTTTACAGATGAAGTTAGATATTTGGGACATGGAAGAATTGATCTTCAATGGTTAGGGTTAGAAAAATCTCAATATTTACCTGTAAGTTTAGTATTAATTGCAATTGTTTATATAATTTTTTGGATTTTTTTAAATAAGAGTAAAACTGGTAAATGGATCTATGCAATTGGAGGCAATCCAAATGCAGCTAGAGCTTCAGGAATAAATGTAAATAAAATTTTGATTATTGTTTATTCTTTGTGTGGTTTTTTATCTGGTATTGGTGCTTTGATTTTAGCTGGAAGAACTGACTCAGGATATCCAAATGCTGGTCTTCAGTCAGAACTCGATGCGATTGCTGCTTGTATTATTGGTGGAGCAAGTTTTTTTGGAGGAAGAGGAACTGTGCTTGGAGTTTTTGCTGGAGTTATGATTATGGGTATTCTTCGTAATGGATTAAACTTAATGGATGTAAGTTCTTTTTGGCAACAAGTGTTAATCGGCTCAATTATAGTTTTAGCTGTTTATATTGATGTACTAAGAAGAGATATTGGAACAAGAAAATAATTTACACGTATTAGTTGTTTTTACCTTATTTAGAACTGTTCTTATTAACAGTTGAATTTTTTTTAAAATTTCGATTAAATTTAATTTTAAAAAACAACTAAGGGGAAATATATGAAAAACTTAACAAAAATAATTAGTGTAATTATTACTTCTGTTTTTCTATTAGCAAGTTTTTCAACAGGGGCATTTGCTGGAAAAAAAATATTATTCAGTATTAAAGGACCTGGATCAGGGAATCCTTTTTGGGCATCTGTAGAAAAAGGAGCTAAAGAAGAAGCAGCAAAATTGGGTGTTGATTTAGTTTTGGTTGCACCACCGCAAGAAGGTGATGTACAAGCTCAGATTAACCAAGTAGAGGATCAACTTGCAAAAGGTGTTGATGCAATAGCTTTAGCACCAGGAGATCCAAATGCTTTTGCTCCAATCGTAGATGATGCGATTAAAAGTGGTGTTCCAGTTGTATTCGTGGATACAAAAGGAATTAATGAAGGAGTAACTTTTATTGGAACGAACAACATGAATGGTGCAGAGTTAGCTGCTAAATTTATTTGTGACAAAACTCCAAAAGGTTCAGATGTAGCAATTTTAACTGGTATTGAATCTCAATCTACAGCTTTGCTTAGAAGAGATGGTGCAATTAAAGGTTTCAAAAATTGTGGTCTAAATATTGTAGCAACTCAAACTGCTGAGTGGGATACTGCAAAAGGAAGATCTGTAACGGAGTCAATTATCTTAAAAAATCCAAACATCAAAGCAATATTTGCATCAAACGATAATATGGGCTTAGGCGCTATGCAAGCTCTAAAAGATGCAGATATGAATAATGTTATTGTTGTAGGTTTTGATGCCACTCCAGATGCAGCTACTAGTATCTTAAAAGGAGAAATGACAGCAACAATTGCACAGTTTTCTTACAACATGGGTGCATATGGAGTTAAATATGCTCTAGAATTAGCTAATGGTGGAAGTATTGATCCAAACATTGATACAGGAACACAATTAGTAACAAAAGAAAACGCTAACGATTTTAAATAATCGATAGATATATACTTTAAAAAAAGGGTGGAATTTAATTCCACCCTTTTTTTTTATGTAATATAATAATTTATGCTTATTAAAATTGATCCAGTTTTAAGCCCTGATTTGCTTTTTCATTTAAGATCTATGGGTCATGGAGAAAAATTAATATTAGCTGATGCGAATTTTCCTGCAAATACAACAAATGAAAAAGTAATTAGATTAGATGGAGTAGGGATTAAAGAAGCAGCCTCTGCCATACTTTCAGTTTTTCCACTTGATAGTTTTATTAATTCAAAGGGAGGGTCTCCAGCTTTGAGGATGGAAGTAGATGACAAACCTGAAGAGTTAACTGAAACTCATAAAGAATTTATTGATATTGTAAAAAAAGTCTCTGGCGAAAATTGGAATGTAGGATCAATTTCAAGACAAGAATTTTATGAAGAGGCCAAAAAAGCTTATTGTATAGTTACCACAACAGATGCAAGACCGTTTGGTTGTTTTATACTTACCAAAGGAGTCATTTTACCTGACGGAAACGTTTGGACTTAAAAAATGAAAACCATATCAGTATTTGGTGTATTTGTAGCAGACCTTTGCTTTATAGCTAATGCGATCCCTGAAAAGGGTCAAACAATTCTAGGTTCACAGCACATTGTTGGACCAGGTGGAAAAGGATCAAATCAAGCAATAGCTGCAGCTAAATTAAACGGGAAAGTAAATTTTATAACAAAAATAGGTAATGACAAAAATGGTCAGATGGCTTTAAATTTATACAAATCATTGGGTATGGATATTGCTTCTATTATTCAAGATAAAAATCACTCAACTGGAGTTGCAGGAATAATGGTCAATGAAAAAACAGGAGACAACGCAATAAATATTATACCAGGTGCTGCTGGAACACTAACTAATGATGATATTGAAAAAAATTTAAATTTTATTGCAAATACAGATATATTTTTAACACAACTGGAAACACCATATGATGTTACGAAATATGCATTGAAGAAAGCTAAAGAAAATAAATTGACCACAATATTAAATCCAGCACCAGCATGCCAAATTAATGATGATGATTTTAAATTAATTGATTTTTTTACACCTAATGAAACTGAGGCTGAATTTTATTTAAATAAAAAAATTGAAACTGAAAAAGATATAAAAATTGCCTCAGAGGAATTTTTAAAAAAAGGTATTAAAAACATAGTTATAACTTTAGGTGAAAAAGGATGTTATTTTGCAAATCATAAAGAAAACTTTTTCATGAATGCATTTAAACTTAAAGAACCAGTCGTTGATACTACTGGTGCAGGAGATGCTTTCAATGGTGCTTTAGCTGTTGGGTTATCAAAAGATTTAGATATTAAAGAAGTACTCACTTTTGCGAATAAGGTAGGAGCAATTTCAACTACAACACAAGGCGCAGCAGCCTCAATGCCATCAATGGAAGATTTAAATAATTATTAATACTATTTCCAAAAATGAAAACTGAATATTTTGATCTTAAAAATAAAAGAGCTTTAGTTTCAGGCGGAGCTTCGGGTATAGGATCATCAATTGTTGAACATCTTTGTGAGCAAGGAGTGGAAGTTTATTTTTTTGATATTAATAAAAAGGAGGCAAAAAAAACTATAAACAAAATTAAAAAAAAAAAATTTAAAAACCCTTCATTTGTAGAATGTAATATTAAAAATATTAAAAAATTTAAATCATCAATTTTAAATATTATAAAAAAACAGGGTCCTGTTGATATTTTAGTTAATAACGCTTCTAACGACCAAAGACATAGTTTAGAGAAAATTACAGAAAAATATTGGGATGATAGAATGGCGATTAATTTAAAGCATTATTTGTTTGCAATACAATCAGTTAAAAAAAGCATGATAAAAAACAAAGGTGGATCAATAATAAATTTAGGGTCTGTCAGCTGGGTTAGGGGCGCAGTAATGTTCCCAGCATATAGTACAGCAAAGGCAGGAATTCATGGATTGACAAGATCTTTAGCAAGAGATTTAGGTAAACATAATATACGAATTAACTCAATTGCACCTGGTTCAATCGCAACAACTAGACAATCCAAATTGTGGCTTAATCCGAAATTTAAAAAGGAAATATTAAAAAATCAGGCTTTAAAAAAACAATTATTACCTGAGGATGTTTCAAAAATGGTTTTATTCTTAGCATCTGATGTTTCGTCAGGATGTACAAAACAAAACTTTACAGTGGACGCAGGATTAATTTAGTTTTTTTTATTTTGCGACATCGATAAAGCAATTTTAAAAGAATTTAAAATTGGGTCTAAGTTAGCTTCGTTTTTTCCTGCAATAGCAAATGCTGATCCATGAGCAGTAGTGGTTACTGGAACAGTTAATCCACCTTGAACTGTTACTCCCCTGTCAAAACCAAATGCTTTAAGACCAGATTGTAGTGCATCGTGATACATGCCAACCATACAATCATGATTTTTATTTTTGTAAGCTACTACAAAAGAGGTATCGCACGGCAATGGACCATCTACATTGTAACCAAGTTTTTTTGCTTCCTCTATTGCAGGAATGATTTCATCCTTTTCCTCTGTCCCAAATTCTGCGTGTGGATTTAGAGCTTGAATGGCAATTTTAGGGTTCTTTACACCATTTAATTCCATAACTTCATTTATTAATTTTATAGGCTTCATGATATTTTCTTTAGTAATGTGTTGAGCAACTTCTTTAATTGGAATATGAGATGTTACTCTTGCTGTCCAAAAATTATCTATTACATTAAACTCGCAACAAAAACTTTTTACTTCAAGTTTTTCAGCCATTAACTGCAATTCATCTGAATGTTTATTTCCTCCAAGTTTTAAACTTGTCTTATTCATTGGCGCAAAATTAATTGCATCTATTTTTTTTTCTTTAGCTAGAGTTAAGGCTAAATCTAAAGCCTCTAAAACGCTTTCTCCAGATTCTTTTGATGGTTCAGCTAATTTATATTTATGATTTTTTCCTTTAGAAATATCTAGTAAAAATCTATTTGCTTTATCAAAATTTACTTCATCAAAATTTTCTACAACATCTATATTATGTGAAATTCCTGTAATACTATTTCCACTTTCAAATACTTGTTTTTCACCAATTATGACGATGTTTGCTTTTTTTGTCATCTCATCATTCAAAAGCTTTGAAATTAACTCTGGTCCAATCCCAGCTGGATCACCAAGCAGAAGAGCAATGTTAGATTTATTTTCAGTCATTTTTTTCTTTACGTCTTGTAGCAGATTATGTTTAAATTATTAAATATAAATTAACTAAAGAGGGAAATAATGAAAAAAAGCTTTAAACTATTTTTAGCAGCTGCTTTTCTAGTAACTGAATTTTTTGTTGTAGCTCTTCCATTAATGATAACATCAGCTAAAGCTGATGGTCATCCAATACAAGCAATTACACACGCTGGTTTTGGTGGTGGAACTGACGTTACTACTAGAATGATGTTATTAAGAGCAAGAAGAGTCCTTAAGCAAGACATGCAATTAGTAAACAAAAAAGGTGGTGGTGGAGCCGCATCTATGGATTATATGATGTCTTTACCAGCTGATGGAAATCACACTTTAACTTGGACAACAGGTCATGCTGTTTCTATGGCTTTAGGTAAAACTAAAGTTAAGTTAAGTGATATGCAACCACTTGCTAGAGGAACAGACGACCCTCAGTTATTTGTTGTAAATTGTAAAAATGACATCAAAGATGCTAAAAAATTTATTAGCACACAAAAATCAAAATCGCTAAAATACGGAACTACTCATACTGGTGGTATTGACGATGTTAGTGCAATCGCATTTACAAAAAAAGGTGGATTAAAAGACCCAACTATCGTTGCGTACAAAGGTGTTGCACCAATTAAAACAAACCTTATCAAAGGAGATATTGATGTAGGTGTTTTAAACTTAGGTGAAGCATTGACTGAAATTAATGAAGGTAAACTTTGTGTTTCAGTTGTATTGGCAAACAATAGAATGGCTAAAATTGGAGACTCTCCAACAGCAAAAGAACTTGGAATACCTGTTTCTTTATCTACTGTTAGAGGTTTCGTAACTAAAAAAGGTGCTCCAGCTGACAGAGTAAAACAATTAGAAGCTGGAATGATGAAAGCTATGAGCCACAACTACTACAAAAATTTCTTAACAGAAATTGGTCTTGATGAGACAAGTGTTGTAGGTGCAGATGAATGGGGTAAGCAAATGGAAGAAATGCTTGCTGAAATGACTGCACAGCTTAAAGCTTTAGGTTACATTAACTAATATAATTAAAAGTACATTTGAATATGAAAAATGTACAAAAACAAAAAAGGGCAAACAAAAGTTTGCCCTTTTTTTTTAGAGATGAATTTAAAGTTTCTCTTGTAATTATTTTAACATCTATAGCATTATTAATCACAACTTTTACTTTTGATATTGTTCCTCCCATTTTAAATAGAGGAATACAGCCAGCAACATTCCCAAAAGCACTCTTGGTCTTAATAATAGTAATGACATTGTTAATCTATTATTTGGCAACTAAAAATCCCTGGAAAGTTGAAAAAAAATTACCAAGATCATTCTTTCTAACTTTATCAAGTTTTGTTATTTTTGTAGTAGTTTCTAAAACACTTGATTTCTTTTTAGCAATCTCAGCTTTATCTATCTTTGTTTCATATTGTTGGGGAGAAAAAAGATTATTTTATTTATTATTAGTTGGGATTATCTTCCCAATTATTGTTTTTATATTTTTTGAAACAATTTTAGGTTTAAGATTTCCTCCAGGAATAATTACTAACATTTACTATAGTTAAATGGATAATTTATTATTGATGCTGGCACCACTTTTCAGTTCTAAACTTTTGTTAGTTTTGTTTTTTGGAACTTTATTTGGTTTGATATTGGGTGTGTTACCTGGGTTAGGGCCAACAACAGGTGGAGCATTGATCTTACCTTTTACAATGACTCTAGATCCATTATCTGCAATTGTTTTATTAACATCTATTTATTGTGCAGGAACCTATGGTGGTGCAATAACTGCTGTGCTTATAAATACCCCCGGAACACCAGCAGCTGCAGCTACTTGTTTAGATGGCTATCCTTTAGCACAAAAAGGCGAGGCTGGAAGAGCTTTAGGTATGGCAACAGTCTCAAGTACTGTTGGAGGTATTTTTAGTGTCGTTATATTAGTCTTCTTTGCTCCTATATTAGCACAACTTGCTTATGAGTTTGGTCAACCAGAATACTTTGCGTTGGCAATATTTGGATTAACAATGCTCGCATCAATTGGTGAAGGTAGTCCAATTAAAAACTTAATTGCTGGTGCATTTGGGATATTGATTTCTACAGTTGGGAAAGATTTTATGACTTCAATTGATCGTTTTACTTTTGGGGTTAATGAATTAACTGAAGGAATAGGATTTATACCAGTAGTGGTTGGACTTTTTGCAATGAGTGAAATGTTAACTCAATCAACTTTAATCAATCAAGTGTTTAACAGAATAGCTTTAAAAGCAATTAAGCTTCCTAGCAAAGATGATTATAAAAAAACATGGAAAACAATTTTGAGATCAAGTGGAATAGGATCATTTATTGGAGTACTGCCTGCAGAAGGTGGAACAGTTGCGTCTTTGATTGGATATTCTGAAGCTAAAAGATTTTCAAAAAATCCAGAGGAGTTTGGCAAAGGTTCAATAGAAGGTATCGCTG